>DASXPW010000163.1:0-2179 GCA_036493385.1 Pyrinomonadaceae bacterium | reverse complement strand
GCCCGACCTGAAACCCGCGGATGTCATTTTTTCCGTCGGCGCTCGCAATGTGACGACACAGGAATTTGACGCGAAATACCGCTTCCCGCTCTATGATGCCGTTGCCGACCCGATCGACGCCACGCGATCCGCTCTTGAATCGGTCATCGGAAATTATCTTGTCGAAACCGAAGCGACTGTGTCAAAAATGCCGCCTCAGGACATTCTGACTCGTGAGATCGACAGCAAGATCCCGCCGCTTACGGGCGCCGAGGCGGCAAATAAACAGGCCGAACTCGAAAGCGCGTTGCTGCATCGTCTCTTCGCCAAATACAAGACCAGGTTTTTGATAAATGATCCACCTCCGATCGTTCAAAAAATTTCGGTCGACGACGACCCCGCTTCCGGCCCAGCGACGGCGCCCGTCACGGTCGTGATGTTCGCCGATTTTCAATGTTCGGCCTGCTCGGCAACCGAGCCCGTTCTGAAGAAGGTTTTGGCCGAGTATCCGGGCAAGATCCGGTATGTCATGCGCGACTTTCCGCTCGAGACGATCCACGCAAATGCTTTCAGCGCGGCGCTTGCGGCGTATGCTGCCCGACAGCAGGGTAAATTTTTTGAATACGGCGATATACTCTTTACCCATCAGGACGCCCTTGACGCTGACTCGCTGAAAAAGTATGCCGCGCAGGTGGGTTTGAACGTCCAGCAGTTTACGTTAGACTTTACCTCCGAGGAGGCCAAGACCGAGGTTCGCAAAGACATGGCCGACGGGGCCGCCTATGGAGTTTCTGGAACGCCGACGATCTTTGTAAACGGCATCAAGGTGCGGCGGCTCTCGCCCGATGACTTTCGCGAAGCGATCGACAGCGCTCTCAAGCCCGGAGCTCCGGCAGCGACGCGAACGGCCCGTCATTAGATCGGAAATTCTATGAAAATGTTTCTGCTGCTCATTGTCATCGCCACCGTTACAGCGTGCGGTCCGGCGCCGAACACCA
The DNA here is from genome assembly GCA_036493385.1 of Pyrinomonadaceae bacterium. Classification (GTDB taxonomy): domain Bacteria; phylum Acidobacteriota; class Blastocatellia; order Pyrinomonadales; family Pyrinomonadaceae; genus OLB17. The sequence goes on along the minus strand of DASXPW010000163.1, from coordinate 1,202 downwards.
ATAACCCGACCGCAACGACGAATAAGAATACGCGTCCCTCACCGACCCCTTCCGGTCCGGCACCGATCTATACCTACGATATCGTCAAAACGTATCCGCACGATCCGAATGCCTTCACTGAAGGTCTTTATTATAAAGATGGCTTTCTGTACGAAAGCACCGGCGAAAATGACCTGTCGAAATCGCAAAACGATCAATCGAGCCTCAGAAAGGTGGATCTGAACACGGGAAAAGTAGTCCAGCGATGGAACCTGCCGCCGAAGGATTTTGGGGAAGGTATCTCGGAGCTCAACGGGAAGATCTATCAGCTTACATGGCAGCTTGAGATGGGCCGCGTGTTTGACGCAAACGACTTCAAACTGCTACAGGAATTTAACTATCAAGGCGAAGGCTGGGGCATGACGACCGACGGCACGAACCTGATCCTCGACCAGGGCACGCAGGTGCTCAAGTGGATGGACCCGAACACCTTCGCGACCGTCAAGACACTTCCCGTTACGCGAGAGGACGGTCAGCCCCAAAAGCAAATCAACGAACTCGAGTGGATAAAGGGCGAACTCTGGGCAAATATTTGGCACTCGGAAGATCCGGAAATATTGGGCAAGAATAATTATATTGCCCGCATCGATCCCAACACTGGCAGAATAATCGGTTGGATCGATCTCGGCGGCATCTCACCCGACGACGTTTCGCGAAACCCGGAAAACACACTCAACGGCATCGCGTACGACGCCGAGAATGACCGCATTTTCATCACCGGCAAGCGATGGAAAAACCTTTACGAGATAAGGGTCAAACCCAAAGCTCAATGAACGACGATCATGAGACCTTTATGCGGCGGGCCATCGAGCTTGCGCGTCAAGGTGCGGAAAACAACCGCGGCGGACCATTTGGCTGTGTGGTAGTAAAGGATGATGAGATCGTCGGCGAGGGCTGCAACGAGGTCACATCCGCAAATGATCCGACCGCGCACGCTGAGATCATGGCGATAAGATCTGCTTGCCGAAAACTAAGTTCCTTTCAGCTAACAGGCTGTACCGTTTATACTTCGTGCGAGCCGTGTCCGATGTGCCTCGGGGCGATCTACTGGGCCCGCCCGGCCGCAATATATTTTGCGGGCACTCGCGAGGACGCAGCGGCAGCGGGATTTGACGACGAGATCTTCTACGACGAGATCGAACGGCCAAATGAGGAACGCCAAC
>DASXPW010000162.1:0-2687 GCA_036493385.1 Pyrinomonadaceae bacterium | reverse complement strand
TTCGTGCTGATCGTTAGCCTTGTCTTATGCGTTTTGAGTTCTCAACGTGTGGCGGGAATTCGAAAGCTCTTGCCGTTTATCCTCGTCGTCACCGCCCACGGCGTGTTTCTCTCACAGCAACTCTGGGGCTCGACGTATGGCGTCTGGCCGATACTTGTCCTGCTCGTCGCGGGAATATTGCTATCGCTGAACGAGCTGACCAATCGGCAATTCACCGGCTATCTAATGGTTTTTACCGCGATCGCGTCTGCCAGTTTGATCACAGCCGGCGCATTCTATGTTTACTCAAACGATCGTCTGGATTATGTCGATCTCGCGGATGGCGATATGCATCACTCGACGCTGCCGCAGCTTGCCGGACTCTCGATGCGCGGCGACTACCTGCCCGATTTTGAGGAGCTTGTTCAATATACGAATGCAAATATCCCGCCGGACGAATCGATCTTAGAGTTGCCGGGCGAAGACCTTTTTTATTACACAACAGGACGCCGGCCGACGTTTCCGGTGCTATTATTCGACGTAACTAACAACCCGTACTCACCAGAGCAGATCGCCGAGATGGCGCGAACGGGTGGTATAAAATGGCTGATCGTAAAAAACGATCTGCAGGTTGACACCGACAAAACGTCAGGCGACAAGACAATAGATGATAAAGACGCGATCTTCGAGGCCATGAAGCCCGACTTCAAACACATCGAGAGTCTCAACAACTATGAGATCTATCGCCGCAAGCTGCCCGGTGAGGCTGACGACGAAGATGAGGATGACAACGATAGCGGCGACGACACGGACGACGACTCGGGAAACTGATCTGGCCGCGATATCCGCGAAAGAGCGCGAAAGAAAAACATTATGAACCTGTTCCACCTTGCCTTCCCAGTTCACGATCTTGGTGCTGCCCGCAAGTTTTACGGGGGTATTCTCGGCTGCAGCGAGGGCCGCAGTTCCGATCGATGGATCGACTTCAATTTATACGGACATCAGATCGTAGCTCACTTAGTCGAAAACGAGGCTGGTATTAAATCGTCCAATCATGTAGATGCCGACGATGTTCCTGTTCCGCATTTTGGGATCATTCTGCCGATGGATCAGTGGGAAGAGCTTGCTGAACGCCTGCGGAAGCACGATGTCAAATTCATCATAGAGCCCAAAATAAGATTCAACGGTGAAGTCGGTGAACAGGCCACCATGTTCTTTCTTGACCCGAGCGGAAACGCTCTTGAGTTCAAAGCGTTTGCCGACTTTTCGCGGGTATTTGCGAAATAGGGCTTTGATCGGAAGATGTTCGGCCGCGGGGTCAAATGTTGGTGCGCCAGCCGCGAGGCACGCCTTCAGAGTTGAAACTTTTGCTACAATGACCGTGTAAAGAAGGAAATTGACGATGAAGGCCAGACCGTTGTTTGTTCTGATATTTTTCCTGTTTTCGACGCTATGCGCGGTCGGGCAGACGCCTACCTTGAACAAGGAAGAGGTTATTAAGGTCAACACGCAGCTCGTCGAGGTGCCCGTTGTCATTACGGATAGGTCAGGACGTCCGATCCTTAATCTGAAACAATCAAATTTCGCGGTCTATGAGGACGGAAATCCGCAGGAGATCCTCGATTTTTCGAATTCGTCAGCACCATTTGAAGTGGCGTTATTGCTCGATACATCGGGCTCAACAAGGTCAGATCTTCAGTTGATACAACACTCGGCAGAGAATTTTATTAACTCGCTGCGACCGGGCGACCGCGTGGCTATCATTGCGTTCAACCAGGGCACCCGCGATTCTGGCGCACCTGCGGTCATCGAGATCGTCTCGCCCTTGACGGACGATAGGGCGGCACTCCGAAATGCTCTACAGCGCGTCGCGACGAGCAACGGCACCCCTTATTACGACAGTCTGGTCCAGGTGGCCGACAAGGTTTTTGGGACGGCGCCGACGGAAGAGTTCAGAGGTCGCCGCGCGCTTGTCGCGCTGACGGACGGTGTTGACTCGACCAGCGTGTCGGATTTCGACGAAGCGCAGGAAAAACTAGAGAAACGCGGGCTGATCAGCTTCTTTATCCAGGTGAACACACGGCCCTTTTTTGAGGACAATCTGCTTGGCGACTGCGCAACGGCGCTCCATTTTTCGCCGGCCCAGATCCGCCGCTACTACAAGTCGTTCGGAGCGGGCGCAAATATCGAGCGGACCGACGATTTTTGCAAGCTTGGCGATTTTGAGCGGCTGGCGATAAGCAAAAAGCTCTATGAGATCGCCGACGGCGAGATGGGACGACTCGCAAAGACATCAGGCGGAAAGGTATTTCCGGCTGCGGATCTTTCAGAAGCACGGGCCGCATTCAAGAACGTCGCTGACGAGATTGGCACAAAATATAGTCTGGGTTATTATTCCACAAATGAAAAACGGGACGGCACGTATCGCAAGATCCGCGTTGAGCTTAAAAGCGCTCCGCCCGGGTCTGTCGTCCGGGCCCGCGAGGGCTATACGGCGCCGACGAACTAAATATGGAAATTGAATCCGAATATACGATCCAGACAGAATTTCGAGGAGACCATCTCTGGGCGCTGGTCGGCGGCGAGAAGCTCACGGCGGCGATCGCGGCCAAATATTGGGACGAGATCGGCTCGCGGTGTATGGAATTTGATTGTTTCAAGGTCCTTATCGAAAAGGACTTTGAGATGCCGGCCGGAGCTGAAGACCT
>DASXPW010000161.1:0-2565 GCA_036493385.1 Pyrinomonadaceae bacterium | reverse complement strand
TCGGCGAGACGATCTTTCGTGCACTTCAAAAGGTTAAAGACGCCGCGGTCAATGACGACCGTTTACTTGATGAGCTCGGGATCACCGACATCGAACGTGAGCTCGTGAAGATCGACCCGGGATATTCACAGGTTTCACCGTCGGCGCGGCTGGATTCTTTTTTAACTGCTGACAGTTATAGCTATGTCGAACTAAATGGCGAGAGCCCGGCAGGAATTGCTTACGGCGATTCCGCAACCGAAATCTTTCTTTCCCTGCCGGTGATGAAGCGATTCGCTGAGCGTTACTCGGTTCGCGGATTCAATGGGCGTCCGTTGTTGCTGGATGTATTGCTTTCGAGTTACACAGAGTTTTGTGATGGTGAGGCGCCGGATCGAGATCCAACAATTGCGATCGTCGACCTTCCTGACCTTCCCACCCATAGCGAATTTGAGCTATTTCGAGAGTATTTCGAGTTTCGTGGTTACGACTCTATCATCGCAACGCCTCAGGAACTCGAATACGACGGGAAGACACTGTCATTTAAGGGCGTTGACATCGATATTGTTTACAAACGTTTGCTGGTCAATGAATACATTCCGATCATGCAGGAGTATCCGGCACTGCTTGACGCATATCGCGATGGCGTCGTCTGTTTGGTAAATAGTTTTCAGAGCAAGCTCATCCACAAAAAGGCGGTATTTGCCGTGCTCACAAATGAACGTTATCGAGATCTGTTTGATGCCGGTGAGCGGGTTGCGATAGATGAACATGTTCCCTACACGCGACGCTTTCGCGAGGAGAAAACTGAGTACAAAACGGAACCGATAGATCTAGTTGAGTGGACTCGAAGCAATAAAGAGAAACTGGTCCTCAAACCGAATGACGATTACGGCGGCCACGGTATCTATATCGGATGGAATTCGAACGAATCTGAATGGGACGCGGCCATTGCGAACGCATTGAAAAACGGCGATTACCTTGTGCAGGAGCGTGTAAAAACAGCCAAAGAATTCTTCCCGATGCTGTTTGGCTATGAGGGCGACATCCAGATGATCGAGCAGCTAGTCGACCTCGATCCGCTTCTTTTTAACGGCGTCGTCGGCTCAGCGTTTACTCGTCTCTCAACTTCGGAACTTGCCAACGTGACCGCGGGCGGAGGTATGGTGCCGACGTTTGTCATTTCTAACCGAGAATAGAATCAAAGCCGCCTATAATGGCCCAATCCACAACGAAGAGCCGCCTTAAGCAACTTACCGACGATTTCCTGCGCCTTGAGCGAAAGTTAAAGCTCGGCGGTGGTGTCGAAAAGATCGAGCGTGTTCACAAACAGGGAAAACTCACCGCCCGCGAGCGAACTGCCTTACTGCTCGATCCGGATACATTTTCGCAAGAGATCGGTTTACTCGTCGCGTACGATCAGTACAACGGCCAGGCGCCGGCGGCGGCGGTTGTGACAGTCGTTGGGAAGATACGAGCGCGTGAGTGTGTTGTGGTCGCAAACGACGCAACGATCAAAGCTGGCGCATGGTACCCCGAAACGATAAAAAAGATCTTGCGGGCACAAGAGATCGCAATGCGCAATCATGTGCCGATCATTTACCTGGTTGATTCGGCGGGTGTAAATTTGCCGTATCAGGGTGGTGTGTTTCCCGGACAATACGGCGCAGCACGAATTTTTTATTACAACTCACTAATGCGGCGCTATTTGAAAGTGCCGCAGATCGCGGCCGTGATGGGAATGTGCGTTGCCGGGGGAGCTTATCTGCCTGCGCTTAGCGATGTGATCATCATGGTCGAAGGCACGTCATTCATGGGCCTCGGCGGAGCAAATCTCGTCAAAGGCGCGACCGGACAGACGATCGATAACGAAACTCTCGGCGGCGCAGTGACGCACAACGCCATCTCGGGCGTCGCCCATTATCGTACAAAAGACGAAAAGGAATGCCTCGAAAAGATCCGTGAACTTGTCTCTGAGCTCTCGCCTTCTGAACCAGCCAATATTTCGGTAAAAGACAGTTGCCAGCCGTCAGTTGCCAGTTCTCAGTTATACAATCTTTTACCCGAAGACCATCGAGCTCCCTATGATATGCGCGCCGTCTTAAATACATTTTTAGATGCCGGGGAGCTTGACGAATTTCAGGCTGACTATGCTCCGGAAATGATCTGTGGAACGGCGCGGATAAACGGGATGCTCGTAGGCGTTATCGCGAACTCACGTGGCATGTCAAAAGGCAAGGCTGGCCAACCGCCGCGCTTCGGCGGCATTGTTTATACCGAGTCGGCTGAAAAGACTGCGTATTTCATCGACAATTGTAACCGACACTCGACCCCGCTCTTGTTTGTCCAGGATGTTTCCGGGTTTATGGTCGGAGCCGACGCGGAGCACAGCGGCATCATCCGCGCCGGTGCGCGCTTTGTCGAAGCAATGGCCACCGCGACCGTGCCAAAGATTGTTCTGACGGTAAATCATGCCTCAGGTGCAGGTTATTACGCGATGGCCGGGCAGGGTTTTGATCCTGATTTTATTTTTTCGCTGCCGACAGGCCGGATGGGTGTGATGGAAGGGGATTCTGCTGCCCAGGC
>DASXPW010000160.1:0-2897 GCA_036493385.1 Pyrinomonadaceae bacterium | reverse complement strand
CCGACCGAAAACGCAGAGATAAGCGAAGAAGATATCGCTGCTATTGAAAGGAGTTTGGAGAGGAAACCGCATGACGGCCACTGAAGTGCTGCTCGACATTGCTCCTGCGGCCGGCGCGGTCGGCACTGCAGCCGGCGTCGGGTTCTTTCTTGTATTTCTGGCTGTGGCCTACATTGCTTTCAGGCTCCTCCGCCGAACAATGAAAATGGCATTTCGGCTCGCGGTCGCAGCAGTCATTTTGTTCGTGGCGGCCGCCGGAAGTATGACGATATTCTGGTTCTCGAAGAACAGATCGCCTCGACCGCGACCGCCGGCGACGCGCCCGCGATAAACGTGCTTTGAGATACCTTGCGACTTTAATTTCTCTGCCGGTCGATCGGGTCGCGAAATTTCTTGATTACGGTCGATATTAAGCTATAATTGACCGTTTGAACGCTCGGCTTCACCTTGAAGGAAAACTGTAAAGAAATTAGAATTGACGGTAGTTTTGTTGCAAATTAACCGCCCTGGATCGGTCTTTAGTATTGTTGCATCGCCGTGCGTGCGCAGCCCGGCGTTCGGTTTGAGCCTGTAATGCGAGAGTGTCAGCTTTGTAAATCATGCTTTACCGACGATGTCGCGACATGTCCGAATGACGGCATGCCGACGGCGCATACGATCGAAGGGCCGCCGGTCCTTGAGGGCAAGTATCATCTCGACATTCGCCTCGGCCAGGGCGGAATGGGCGTCGTTTACAAAGCTCGTCACGCCTATCTCAAGACGCTCCATGCGATCAAGATCATCCTCCCGGACCTGGTTGGAAACGACCCTCAGCTCGTAACTCGCTTTAGACAGGAAGCGTTAGCCGCGGCGGCGATCCGCCATCAGAACGTCGTCAATACGACGGACTACGGCGTGATCAACGGCAATATACCTTTTCTCGTAATGGAATACGTCGAGGGCGAGTCGCTGCACGACTTGCTCGCGAGAGAGAAAAAGCTCGACCCCGAAAGGGCGTTCGATCTTATATCGGCGATCTGCGCGGGTGTTGGGGCCGCTCATCATCAGGGCATCGTTCATCGTGACCTGAAGCCGCTAAACATCATGATCTGCAGCGACAAGCCGAGCGTGTCGCAGGCGGTCAAGATACTCGATTTCGGTTTGGCAAAGATCAAATCGGGCGAGCTTTTGGGTTCATTCATTCAGGCCCAGACGACCGGCCTAATGGGATCGCCATATTACATGGCTCCCGAGCAATGGTCCGATGACGAGCCGGATTCGCGTTCGGATATTTACAGTCTCGGCGTGATGCTCTTCCAAATGCTCGCGGGCGATGTGCCGTTTAAGGGCTCATCGATCCCGGCGATCATGAAGAAGCATATTTCCGACCCGCCGCCGGCCTTTGCCGAGCTTGGCATCAGTGTCTCGCCCGAGGTTGAGCAAGCGGTCCGTCACACGCTGCAAAAAGAGCCGGACAAACGTACGTCGACGGTCGAAGACCTTGTCGAAGAGCTAAAAAATGCGATCTACCCTCCGTCGATCGGGATCCATACCACGGGTGCTCGAGGAGCGCTGCCGGTCTCGTCTCTGACCGTTCGGACCGAGCCGGCTCGATCGTTTGTATTCGTTGATAATGTCGCTGTTGGTCCGACACGGGACGACGGGACGCTGCTTCTGGAAGGCATTCAAAGCGGCAATCACCACTTGCGCATCAGTCACGAGGGTTTTGACGATTGGCTCGGGGATGTCAATTGCGACGGAAAGCCTCAGCGCGTACTCGCCGAGCTTCGATCTCTCGGGGCCCTGTCATCAGCCGCAATACCGATGCCGGGAAGCATTTCGAGCCCGCAGGTTCAAGCACGACAAACGGCCCCGACAGGCGGCTTTTCCAGCACGGGCGATCAGGCGGCTGAGCCGGATAAGACCATCCTGCAGAGTTTTCAGACCGGTTCGCAGCGCGGAATATTTGTTGATTCCCAGCCGCCGCCGAAGCACCGCTTCTTTTCGCCGCTTGTTATTGGCGGCATTGGCGTTGTCCTGCTCTTTTTCGTTGGCATTGTGGGCCTCGCCGGAGCGTATTTTTTAGGGGTCTTCCCGCACGCAACAACGGGCAAGCCAATAGCAAACGGGACCAATACCGCAAGTTCGCCAACCCCGGGCCCCTCCGGATCTCCGGTGCCGGCGATGACGCCTGATATGGTCTCGATCCCGGGCGGCACGTTTAAGATGGGGAACAATCACGGCCGTGATGAAGAAAAGCCTGAACATCAGGTCTCGGTCAATTTGTTCATGATGGACAGGACCGAGGTCACAAATGAGGAATATCTCGCGTTTGTTACGCAAACCGGATATAAGCCCTTGCCCAGCCACTGGGTAAATGACCAGCCTAAGCCCAGTCAGGAAAAGATGCCTGTCCGCGATGTGAATATCGAGGACGTGAACGCATTCATCGCATGGCGCTCAAAACGTGACGGCGTAACATACCGGTTGCCGACCGAGGAAGAATGGGAGTACACCGCACGAAACGGCAGCAAAGGCAATCTCTTTCCGTGGGGCGACTCGTTTCAAGCGAAATGTGCGGTTGTCAACAAGTCGATAATGGAACCGGCCGCAGTCGCGACTGCATCTTGTGCCGACGATTTCGGCGTATATGACCTGATCGGCAACGTTTATGAATGGACCGCTTCTAAGGCAGAGCCGTATCCGGGCGCGACCAGGGTGAAAGAGTCTACTGAACCTGAGAATATAGTCCGCGGCGGATGCGCGGAAAACAAATCGAGTGGTCCATTTGCGATCACCTCGACCTCGCGCATCATTGTTCCGATATCGAAGCGCGATCTGCAGCTCGGCTTTCGATTGGTTAGATCGAGCTAGAAATCTTTTGATCGGTTGAACGGAGCGTAAGGGGAACGATCTTA
>DASXPW010000159.1:0-4257 GCA_036493385.1 Pyrinomonadaceae bacterium | reverse complement strand
GACCTTATATTTCATCGCAAGCTCATCGATGTAGCTGCTCAGCACGGTCTGCTCGGGGTCGCGGCGAAGAAAAGTAATAATCGGCTGGCGCACGTCGGCCAATGGCTTGTTTCCGAGGGCCTCGCGATTCGCCTGATATGTCGCCGAGATCTCCTGCTCGGTGGGGTCGGCGACCTTTCGTTTCTGCTCTGCGATAAGCTCGGCCGGAGTCGTGCCGCGCGACTTTGCTTCCAGGTCCAGAACAACGTCCGTGACCATATCGGATAAAAGCTGGTGGCGCGTTGCGGCCAGCGACTGGTCGCGCGAATCCCACACCTTGCGCGCGTCGGCCGGAAGGTCGGCCGCTGTGAAGTTACGCCCGTTCGCGGTCGCGAGAACATCGTCCGCCTGGCCTATTGCCAAAGCCGAAAGCAGGGTGATAAATAAGAGGATCTGTATTTTTTGCATCAGGTTGATGGGCCCGCGGATACGGACACGATATTACCAGATGCTTAGATGATTTAAGAAAGGGCCGGGTTTGGCCCTTTGCGCGCAGAAAGGCCGGGCACTGATCCGGCCTGACATGAGCTAGGGCCAAAAGTTGAGATCAGGCGGTTGCCCGTGACACCTGTTGCACAACCTCGGCGGTCTTTTCTGAGGCGGCGTTCATCGCTACATCGGCTTGGGCCACGATGCCGCATATACGCCCGTCGTTATCGACGACGGCGACACGCCGGACCTGGCTCTCTTCCATCAGATTAAGGCAGTCCTGCAGCGACGTTTCAGGATTTACAGACAAAACGGTCGACGTCATGGCGTCTCGCGCGGTCAGGTCGAGCGGATTCTTGCCCTGCGCAACGACGCGGCATGTAATATCACGGTCGGTGATCATTCCGATCGGCATTTTCGATTTTTCACCGTCTACTACCGGAATGCAGCCGCAGTCGCTTTCTACCATCAACTTCGCGACGTCGTGTAGACCTGTGTCCGGGTTGCAGCAACTTGGATTTTCGGTCATTACATCATTAACTTTCATTGCATGATCTCCTTACGAATCAATTATTTAAGCCAGCCAAAGGCCGGGATCTCGACCGCCGCCGGAATCTGCTGGCCGGCCACGCCTGCAAAGATCGTCGGGATATGGTAACGGCGTGCCGCCGCGCGGGCCGCCCGTTCCAACTCTTCAGGGTCGACCGCGCCGAGGAATTGGCGACGTTCGTTAACAACCAGGATCGCATCCGCGCCGCGATCAAGTACGCTCTCACATTCGGTGACCTCGACATTGTGACAGAGCCGTTTAATGTTGCTATCTAAAACGGCGCCAGCATCCAGCGACCTGGTTGGGCGCTGGCGCCCGACAACGCTTTCGCAGATGCTGTGCTCATTGACGATACCGATAGGCACACGATGCTGAAAGCTGTCGAGAACGACTACAAAGCCCTCGATGGAGGACTGAATTAACTCGTAAACATCTTTGAGCGGTGTGTCTTCGGTACAAACGTTGACGTCGCTGTTCATGATCTCAGATATCAACATAAATGACGGCCTTCTCCGTTTTCGATACAGTTCGACGTACGCTTTTAGGGCAAAATCCGCCAAGCCGGGCTTAGAACAATTATGTAGAGCAAGACCTATTCCACGCGATTTGGCTAGAATGTTATGCAGTGAGGCATACATTCAAGAGAATTTCGACGGATTTTTTTCTTCGGAGGGATACGGTCCGCATCGCAAAAGATCTTTTGGGCAAATTGCTGATTGTGCCCGCCGAGGACGGATCTCGGGTCTCTGGAATGATCGCTGAGACGGAGGCCTATCTCGGCGTCGTGGACAAGGCGGCGCATGGCTACGGCGGTCGCCGAACGGCGCGAAACGAGATCACATACGCCGAGGGCGGCCACGTCTACGTTTTCTTTGTCTACGGGATGTATCACCAGCTAAATCTCGTGACAGGGCCGGCCGAACATGCCCATGTCGTCCTCATCCGCGCGGTCGAACCGGTCGAGGGCGTCGAAATAATGCGCGAGCGACGCGGCCCGATGCCGGACAAAAACCTCACGTCTGGTCCGGGTAAGCTAACCATCGCTCTCGCCATCGACCGCAGTTACAACGGCGAACACCTTTCCCGCGACCGAATCTGGGTCGAGGAATTTAAGAATTTCCGGAAATCAGAGATCGAATCAGGCCCGCGTGTCGGCATCGACTATGCAGAGGAGTTTGTCGATATGCCGTGGCGGTTTTGGGTCAAAGGAAATCGTTTTGTAAGCAAGGTCGCTCCGAAGGATCGATAGCCGCAAAAGCGTTCGTCCTGAGCGTCTAATACTTACGACTCAACTGATCTGACGATGCAGTTTACCGAGGCGAGCAGTAGGGTCGTTTGCAACGTTTTCAAGCAGGAGAACACTTATGATCCGGATGGAGTCGCCCTCTTTCGCGTTTAATTCAGTTGATGTTCCGGGTCCCGTCTATCACTTTTGGCACACGCTCGAGGGAGCAAGCGGCTACTCGACCCCGCAGTTGGTAGACAAGATCATTTCGATAAATCGAATGGCCATTGAGATGAAAGGGTCGCCACTAAGAAATATCGTTATCAATTCTCACGGTTGGGACGGCGGCGGTGGTATATCGATCGGCGGCAGCGGGAACTGGGAGGCGAGCATTCGTCCCGGATCCGTCGGGGCGTTCTCGCAGCTAAAGGGACTCAATCTGGGCACGATCTGGTTGGTGGCATGCCAGGCAGCGCGAGGCGCGGATGGAAAGGCATTATGCCAGGCCATAGCTAGAAACAGCGGTTCTCAGGTCGTGGCAGCGGACGATGACCAGGACGTTGGTATTTGGGAAGGTTGGCGGGTCCTTACCAGCCTGTACGATAATATCGATGAATTCGAAGGAACTGTTTATTCATTCACGCCAGTTGGAGGCATTCGCATGATCGATCCACACGCGGATATTTACACAATAATGGAGTAAAGGATCCGGTCGAATTCGGTTTAAGTCCGCTTACGAATTCGCATCCTCATCCCAAATTTCGGCCTGAGTGTGATCATCGGCTGGAGCCCGATCTTTTGATCCGGGATCATTTCCAGCTTCCATCGACGTGCGAGAGTTGCTAAGACAAGATTCGTTTCCGTCCAGGCGAACGATTCGCCGATGCAGCGCCGCACACCGCCGCCAAACGGGAGATATTTAAATTGCTGCGACACTTCCTTTACCGACACCGACACCCATCGTTCGGGTTTGAAAACTTCGGGCTCGTCCCAAAAGCGCGGGTCACGCTGAGTCACGAATGGACTTACAAGTACCAACGATCCTTTTGGGATCTCGAACGATCCGAACCGATGTTCGGCTATGGATAACCGCCCGATCGCCCACGCGGGCGGGAACAATCGCAGCGACTCTGCGATGACCGCCTCAGTGAAACGAAGCTGCGGAAGATCATCGAATCGGAGAGAGTTTTGAGTACCGCTTTTAGGCGGCCCATGCTCCGTCGTTGTCCGGCTAAGGCCGGTTCTCACAACTTCATCAAGCTCTTCGTGTAGCCGTGTTTCCGCTTCGGGATTTTTCGAGAGCAGATACCACGCCCATGTCAGCGCATTCGCCGTCGTCTCGTGGCCGGCGAGAAATAGCGTCAGAGCCTCGTCCCGGATCTGCTCGTCCGACATCGCGCTGCCGTCCGATTCGTCTCGCGCGGCGAGCAGCGTCGAAAGCAGATCGCCGCGGTCTTGGCCGTGCGCGCGCCGAGCGTTAATGAATCCAAAAATGATCTGATCGAGCGCGCCGCGTGCTTTTTTCAGACGGCGGGTATGCGGCAGCGGCAGTTTTTCGAGCCACTCCGAAAAGGGAAGCAGCAAATAATCGAACATCTCGACCAGCGTCGTCATCGCCGACCCGACCTCGTCCGCTTCGGTCGTGACGTCCGCCCCAAACAGCGTCTTGGCCACGATCCTAAGCGTCAACCGCATCATTTCTTTGTCGACGTCGATCACGGAGCCGTCCTGCCAGCTATTTGACAGATCCTCCGCAAAATCGACCATCGACCTGGCGTACTCAGCTATCCGTGCGCGGTGAAACGCCGGCTGTATCATCCGGCGCTGACGAAGATGTGACTCGCCTTCGTTGGTCAAGAGGCCATTTCCCAAAAGCGTCCTGGCCCGCTGCAGAGCGCGCCCTTTTACAAACCTATGAGCGCTGGTCGTGAAAATGTCGCGGATATATTCGGGATGATTTACGAAAAAGCTCCGCCGCGGGCCCATCCGAAACGTGGTGACATCGCCAAGATCC
>DASXPW010000158.1:0-3563 GCA_036493385.1 Pyrinomonadaceae bacterium | reverse complement strand
GTCGGTAAAAAAGAGCGTGAACATCGAACCGACACGATTGAACGTATAGTTAACGTCAAACTCTCCCATCGCGTCGCGAATACCGCTTTCCAGCTCGCTGCCGATGCTTTCGAGCTTGTCGTAAAAATCCTCGTCTTCGTTGATGATCTTCAACGTTTCAATGCCTGCTGTCATCGCGAGTGGGTTTCCGGATAATGTGCCGGCCTGATAGACCGGCCCCGACGGAGCGACCATCTGCATGATGTCACCTCGACCACCGTAAGCGCCGACAGGTAAACCGCCGCCGATGACCTTACCAAACGTCGACAGATCCGGTGTGATCCCATACAGCTCCTGCGCGCCGGCCTTTGCCACACGAAAGCCGCTCATCACCTCGTCGAAGACCAGTACGATGCCTTCAGCCGTACAAAGCGCGCGAAGCGCTTTGAGAAAATCCGTGTCAGCCGGCACACAGCCCATGTTTCCCGCGACTGGCTCGATAATGATCGCCGCGATCTCGCCTTTATTTTGATCGACAAGCTGCTCGACCGATGCGGTGTCGTTGTACCGAGCGTTCAACGTATCTTTTGCGGTCGACTTGGTAACGCCGGGGCTGTCGGGCAGACCGAGTGTGGCCACGCCCGATCCGGCCTTGCTCAAAAACGAATCACCGTGTCCGTGATAGCAGCCTTCGAATTTAATGATCTTGTCGCGGCCGGTAAACCCGCGCGCGAGCCGCATCGCGCTCATCGTCGCCTCGGTTCCTGAATTCACAAACCGCACAAGCTCGACAGTCGGAACAAATTTCTTTACCAGCCTTGCCAGCTCTATTTCTTTGTCTGAACTCGCGCCAAAGCTCGTGCTGTCTTCAGCAGCGTCTTTGATCGCGCTTATCACTCGCTCATTCGCGTGACCGAGGATCATCGGCCCCCATGAGCCGATATAGTCGATGAATTCGTTGCCGTCGGCATCGTAGATCTTTGACCCCTTGGCGCGGCTGATAAAAAGCGGGTCGCGGCCGACTGACTTGAATGCGCGGACCGGCGAATTAACCCCGCCAGGCATGTGTTTTTGCGCCTCTCGAAAAAGCTCGGAACTTCGTGATGTGTTCATTTAAAAACGAGTCTCTGTGGCCGTACCACCTCTCTCAGTACGGGCGGGGAGCCGCTGGTACACTGGTACAGCAAGGGCTACGTTCTTTATATGCAATAATAAACTGTACCAGTCAGACAACTGGTACACCCTAACATCGCTTACTTCAAGAGGCGCGCGGCCTCTTTTGCAAAATACGTGATGATCACGTCCGCGCCGGCCCGTTTTATCGACGTAAGAATTTCCATCATCACCTTTTCACCATCGAGCCATCCATTTTGCGCCGCCGCCTTTACCATCGAATACTCGCCGCTCACGTTGTATGCGCAGATCGGCATGTTGAAATTATCTTTCGCGCGACGGATCACATCCAGGTATGAAAGCGCCGGCTTTACCATCACGATATCGGAGCCTTCCTGAATGTCGAGAGCTATCTCACGCATCGCCTCGTCAGAATTGCCATAGTCCATCTGATAGGTTTTGCGATCGCCAAATTGCGGCGTCGATTCGGCCGCCTCGCGAAACGGTCCGTAAAATGCGGACGAATATTTTGCCGAATAAGCCATGATCGGCGTGTCGCTGAACCCGTTTGCATCGAGGGCCGTTCTGATCGCGCCGATGCGGCCGTCCATCATGTCGCTCGGCGCAATGATGTCGGCGCCGCTCTGAGCATGCGAAACGGCTTCCTTCGCTAGCAGCTCGAGCGTTTTGTCATTGTGAACATAGCCGCCCTCCACGACGCCGCAATGACCGTGCGATGTGTATTCGCAGAGACAAACATCCGTCACGACGATCATCTCGGGAAAGCGTTCCTTTATAGCCCGCGCCGCTGTTTGAATAATGCCGTCGTCTGCGTAAGCGCCTGAGCCTACCTCGTCCTTTTCGTTTGGAATGCCGAAAAGCATGATCGATTTTAAGTTAAGGTCCGTCAGCTCTTCACACTCTCGCAGAGCACTGTCGACTGACAATTGATATTGCGACGGCATCGATGAAATTTCTTTCTTTACATTTTCACCTTCGACAATAAAGAGCGGATAAATAAAGTCGGCGCTAGATAGCGCCGTTTCGCGAAACATGTCGCGAAGTGCCGCCGATTTGCGTAACCGCCGAAGTCGAGTAACAGGGAAGCCAGCTTGTATAAAATCATTCATTCAGTATTAATTCTTCGAGAATTTTTCAACATCATCCGCCGTCTGAAAGGCATTTTTAACGCAATCGCCCATCGAGATTCCCCGATAAAAATTACTGCAAAAATAGAGCCCGGGATTTTGTCTTTCAAATCGCACACAGGCCTCGGTCACGTCCTCGTAGCCAACACGATATTGCGGTATTGCGCGCGCCCAGCGTTTGACATGAAACAGCTCCGGCTCGCCTTTTACGTCCAACAATTCAGACAGCTGTTTCCTCACAAGTGACTTTACTTCGTCGTCGGAGAGTTTGTCCAAATTGCCCTTGTCGCGGACACCGCCGATGAATGTCATCAATAGCTCATGTCCTTTTGGTGCCCGCTCTGGAAAAACGGCGGAATGAAAAAGCGTACCCAGGATCGGTCTTTGTTCTTTGCTCGGAACAAGAAAACCAAAGCCGTCGAGTTTCTTACCGATGTTTTCAGTTTTACACGCGATGACCGCTACCGCGACTTGCGGATAATTGACCTTAGCGAGCATTGCCCCAAACTGTGAATCTCTGTCGCTGATCAGCTTTGCGGCGACCCACGCCTGAGTAGAGATAACGACCGCATCAAATTCTTCCCCATTCAAGCGAAAACGGCCATCTCTGACATTTTCAATTTGTTCTACCGCAGTCGACGTGCGGACGCCTTCGCCTATTTCGGCTGCGAGCTTTTGCGTCAAGGTTTTGAGCCCGCCTCGAAAAGAAAACGTTCTCGGAAAATTCGGATCCGGTTTTTCGGACTTACGTCGGATCGTGCCCATGATCAGGCTACCGAAATCTCGTTCCATTTCGTACAGCTTTGGGAATGCCGAACGCATGCTCAGATCCGCCGGGTCGCCGGCATAGACTCCAGAAACAAAAGGGTCGATCGCCTTATCGAGAAATTCCGAGTTCAACCGACGCGTGACAAACGCGGCTACCGATTCATGCTTGGGCGCCTTAGACCGAACAAACGGCTCGTGGGCAAGAGCAAAGAGTGTCTTCGCCGAAAAGTATCCGTTCACAAATGATCTCGGACCCAACGCCTCGAGCTTTCCACTCCATAGGATGTAACGCTTTTGCGCAGCGGGGTTCGCAGCGATGACCTGATCTTCAAGATCGAGCATGCGGACGAGCTCGACAAGTCGCGGCGATCTCAGTAGGCTATTCGGCCCCTGCTCGATCGTGTAGCCGCCCTTTTCGATCGTTTGGACGTTGCCGCCGACATTTTCCGACGCCTCAAAAACCGTGACGTCGATACCTTTCTTTTTAAGAAGAAACGCGGTCGTCAGGCCCGAGATGCCGCCGCCGATTACAGCAACTTTCACGACGCGGTCGCC
>DASXPW010000157.1:0-3382 GCA_036493385.1 Pyrinomonadaceae bacterium | reverse complement strand
CGAGATCAAGCGCGCGTTCAAGATAATTGGCCGCTTTAGCAAGATCCTCAGCCGTGACCCTAAGGGCAACGTGGCGGCCGAGCAACATCAGCCGGTGAGCCTCCGGATCGCCGGCCCTGTCCTTTACCGCGTCGGCGATCTCGACCTTTACCTGACGGCTCAGGCTCGGGTCTGGCTCTTTCTCGAGCAGGCGCGAGCGGACCTCTCCGACGACAGACGCGGCGATGTCGTCTTGAATGGCAAAGATATCGTCCAACGTCCGGTCGTATGTTTGTGACCAAAGGTGATAACCGTCGTTGACGTTGACGAGCTGGACAGATATCCGCACACGTTTGCCGGCGGTGCGGACGCTGCCCTCGAGCACGGACGAAACATTTAGCTACTCACCGATCTCGGCAAATGTCGTCTGCTTTCCCTTGAATGAGAACGCCGAGGTTCGGCCGGCAACCCGCAGGCCGTTGATCCGCGAGAGGACATTGAGCAGTTCTTCCGCGAGACCGTCCGAGAGATATTCGGCGTCCTCATCGCGGCTCATGTTTGTAAACGGCAGCACGGCGATCGCATTTCCATTGTGCATCTGCGTTACCGGTCCGATAGACGGCGGCTGGGTCGAATGCAGCATCATGGTCGCCGATTCTGCAGCCGGAGCCGCGGTCGAATGTATGCCGGTCGGCCCTTCGAGAAGCGCACTGCCGTCGTCGAGACAGTAAAGCAAACTGTCGTCGAAATAATCTCGCCTGCAGGCTGGGCAGCGTTTCATTATCGATGCGAAAGGGCGCATTTGATAATAGCCGACGAGTTCCCAAATTCCATAATCTGGGAGAGTGGTCGGTGTGCGTCGAAGGACGCGAGACAGGAGACTTGATGCCTGCTCACGGACGAGGAGAGTTTTGCGCGATATAGACGGAGTTGATGGATGTTGAGTTGGTGTACGGGTTCGAAAATTCTATTTTGTGGGCGGCGGCGATGCCGAATGCTTTCGTGAGGCGCTCGGTGAAGGCATCACGGGGCGGATCGTTCGACCACAGAGCGAAAATGCCGCCGTTGTTAAGCTGGTTTTTGATCGCGGCAAGCCCTTCGACGGTGTAAAACGAAGCATTATTCACATCGAGAAAATGTTCTGGCGAATGGTCGATGTCCAGCAGGACGGCGTCAAACTTTCGCGTCGGGTCGTCCGCATCGAAGCCGGTACGTGCGAGCTGAAAAAAATCGCCCTGACGAAGGTCGCATCGCGGGTCATTGTTAAGGGCATCGGCGTTAGGGACGAGGCCGGCCCGATGCCAGTCGATAACGGCCTGAAAAAGATCGATGACGAGCAGGCGGTCGACCATTTGATCTTTTAACGCCTCGGCGGCGGTGTATCCCAGGCCGAGTCCGCCAATGACGACATCCAGCGGGCCCTTTAGCGGCGCGAGCGCGAGGGCGGCGAGCTGACGTTCGGCCTCGGTAAATAGGCTCGACATGAGATATTCGTCGCCGAGCTTGACCTCAAAAACCTCACGGCCATTTAGACGCGGTTCGACTCGCTGGCGAAGCGTGAGGTCGCCCAAATGCGTTTTTTGATAGCCCAGCTCCTCGATGTTCATTCAAAAAGATCGCGCAAGATGCGGCAGCGTTTTCATTGGATCAATTCACCCGCAGATCGCGATAGACAAACTCGGTCATCAGGTTTATCTCGCGCTGGGTCAATTGGTTGCGAAACGGAGGCATGCCGTTGCCGCCGTTGGTTATTTGATTTTGGATGGCGGCTTCTGTGAGCATTTTGAACGGTCCCTCGCGGAGGCTCGGCACTTTTGCATTGTTATCGAGCGTGCGGCCGTTTGCCTCCGGTCCATGACATATCGCGCAGTGCTGACGAAAGAGCGACGCCTCGTACGATTTGCTGTCGCCGATAACAAACGATCTTTTCTGTCCGGTGAAACAAGCAGTGAGTGCAAATATCGCGAAGGCTGAAATTATCAATATTTTAATACACTTCATTGACCTTGATGAGGATGTTCAACCACCCGGTCGCTATCGCTCACGGGTCTGACAGCGGCGGTCGCCTCGTCGCGCAGCGCTCGTTTGAAGATCTTGCCCGTGTTGCCTATCGGCAGATGGTCGCGAAACTCGACCGAGCGAGGATATTTGTTTGCGGCAAACTGCCCTTTGCACCATCTGATGAACTCATCTTTCGAAAGCTCGGACCCCTGTTTTAAGACTACAAAAGCCTTGACCTCTTCGCCAAGCCGCTCGTCAGGCACGCCGATGACGGCACAGAGCGAAACGGCCGGATGGGTAATGATGACCTCTTCAAGCTCACGCGGGTAAACGTTGTATCCACCACGCAGGATCATATCTTTTTTGCGGTCGACGATCGCGACATAACCATCTTCATCAATGACGCCGATGTCGCCGGTGTGAAACCAGCCGTTCGTGAATGCTTTGGCGGTCGCCTCGGGGTTTTTATAGTAGCCTTTCATCACGTTGTGCCCGCGAATGACGATCTCGCCGCGGCGGCCGGGCGCGACTTCCTTGTCATAGTCGTCAAAGCATTTCATCTCAATGCCCATCAGCGGCAGGCCGACAGTGCCCGGCTTTGATGGCCTTTCAAGTTGATTAAAGCAGGCGATCGGCGAGGTCTCTGTTAGACCATAGCCCTCGAGAATGCGCAGGCCAAATGCCTTCTGAAATCGGTCGATGATCTCGACCGGCATCGGCGCTCCGCCTGACGTCGGCACGATCAGATTTTTGGCTATCTCGGAGGTGTCAAAACCCGTCTCGTCGATATATTTCAGGATAGCCCAGTACATAGTCGGCACGCCGATCCAGAAATTCACCTTTTCGCGGGCCATTGCTTCAAGCGTCGCACGCGGCTCAAACCGCGGAAGCAGGACGACGCGCAAACCGCCGTACATGCTCGTATTCATCTGCACGGTCTGCCCGGTCGTGTGAAACAACGGCAGCGTGATCAGGCACGTTAGCTGTTCGCCGCGGGTAAAATCTACGGCCGGTATTTGCAGCGAATATGACGCGACCGAATTCATGTAAATATTGAAGTGCGTCAGCTCGGCGCCCTTTGGCTCCCCGGTCGTGCCCGAGGTGTACAGTATCGAGCACGTGTCGTCGGGCCGCGTCGGATAGATCTCAAATTTCTCTGACTTATCAAAGGTTATCTGCGCCAATGTCTTGTGGCTGATCAGCGGACTTGGCGACGTTCCCTCTTTCGTCATTACGATTAGCTTTTCGCATGTCGGCACCTGGTCAAAGGCTTCCTTCACGGTGGCAGCCATCGGCAGCTCATCCGTGCCCTCAAACACGAAGACCGCCTTGGTATCCGAATCGCGCAGTTGATACGCAAATTCACGCGCTTTGAACAGCACGCACATCGGCACGACGACCG
>DASXPW010000156.1:0-2515 GCA_036493385.1 Pyrinomonadaceae bacterium | reverse complement strand
GACCAATGGAAGGGAAGCTGTACGCCGTTAACGCTTCGATAGTCCGAGAACTTGACCGTCTGTTCTACCGCCGTCTCCGGACCGGCAGGGTGTCGGAAGAACACGACGTTCTTGTCGCCATTCGCCGGCGGCGCCTCGGTCTTGTTGAAGACGAAGAACATCGGCATTGATTCGCCGGAGTAGGTCATCTGCACCGGCAGGTTCGAATCCTTGCTCAGAAAAAGTTTTACGGACGAGCCGCCAAATTCCGCGTTGACAACATTGCAGGCAGTGCCATCGATGCTTGTCTCGCCCCCGAAGGTATAGTTCGCGTCCATCCCCGCAGGCGGCGAAAGCAGCAGGCCGAGGGTCAGCCGAAACAGCTCATTTTGCTGCCCAGCCTTGTGCCTGGCTTCTATTGCGGCGTTGTCAGCAGCTACGCGGAATTCGCCGCTGTCGACCCTCGATCGCGATTCACTGTCAACGGTCTTTCGAAGTACAACGGTTTTTTCGCCTTGGGTCGCGGTCTCACCGGGCTGCTCATCGCCATTGTTCAGCACGATGACCTTCATTTGCTGCGGAGAACCGACGCCTGTCCCCTGACCGTCGCCCTGACCCTTTCGGAGGCGAACCTCGCCGGTCTCGCCAGTCCCGTTGATCACAAGCGTCTCTTCTCTTTTTTGACGCAACTGGCCGCCGTTATCGTCGCCCGGGTTTCCGATGCGGATCATCTTCGAAACTTTATCGGGAAGCTGGATGGCGATCTCGATTTCGCCGGGCTCGGTCTTTTCCGCACCGTCTATCTTCCAGGAGTTGACCGTATTGCCTTTGATCCGTAGGCTCTGGATGCCGGCGATTGAACTATCACCGCCGATCGCCGCACGCGCGGCGTTTATAAGATCTAACGCTTTCTGGTCAGATTTGAAACGGGCTCCGACCTTGTCGACGACCGATCCGAGTCCGACAAAAAAGATCGCTACGCATAAAACACCAAAAATAAATTTTTTCATTAGTTGCCTCCAGGTTTTGTCGTCGAACGAGCCGAATGATAACAAATGCTTCAGGAGGAAGAGATTTGTATACGTTCCTTAGGCTCGCTCGACATTGACGATTATCGTCCGGCTGTTTCCCGGTTTGGTTAAGACCACGCAAAGATTTTGTTAAGAATGTAAAAAGTACCGAAATTGCATTGTTCAGCACTTCACCATAGTTGCATAATGCAGTCGGAGCGATGCGACGAAGCTATTTCACCATTCTACTCACCGTCAGCCTCAGCGTGCTTCTGGTCGTGCTTGGCGTTCTGCAATATCGCTGGCAGAGCGAGATCAGCACGAACGAAGCCCAGCGTCTGCATAAACTGGTTCAGGAAAACGCGGGCCGGTTCGCCGAGGACTTTGATAAAGAGATCCAAAACGCGTATTTCAATTTTCAGGTCCGGGCCGACGACTGGGGGGCCGCCAACTATCGGCCGTTTGTCGAACGTTACGATTTTTGGAAAGAGAAGACCGCTTACCCCGATCTTATCAGCGAATTCTATTTTTTCGACGCCGCCGGAAAGAATATGCCGCTCAGATTCGACCGGGCAACGTCGACGTTCGTGTCTGCAGACTGGACGCCTGAGCTTCGCGAGATATTTGGACGCACTGGGGATGAAAAGACTCTCCGTGCGGTAAACGCGGACATTTATACGTTGATCTTGCCGCAGAACGAAGCTCCGCAGCGAGTCAAACACATAATGCTCCGGAAAAAGGCGGCCGTCCTCGAGATCGGGGACAACTCGCCGGGGATCCCGCCCGCGATAGAGACACCCAAAACCTACGGATTTCTGGCCATTCAGCTCAACGAAAATGTCCTTAAGTCACAGGTGCTTCCCGCCATAGCAGCGAAAGATCTCGGCGATGGCGACTACGGGGTCAAGATCATCGATCGGAAGGGAAACGCGGTTTTTCAAACGGCAGATATCACCGGTGACGGCGACGCTTCGGCGGGTCTGTTTCAACTATCGCCCGACAACGTTTTCTTCTTCGCTAACCGTGACCTTGAAACGGCTATCGCCGAGAATAAGGACAACGGATCGATGTCGACTCATGTCGAGAGCCGAACGCTGCATCGGACCGAGGTCACGAATGATTCGCAAGGCGCCGTTAACGTGCAGATCGAGCGCGGCGGCGCGCTTGAAACGGAGATCTTCACGACCGCAAAATCGGGCGGGCCCGAACCGCCGTGGACGCTGGAGGTGCAGCATACCGCGGGTTCGATCGACGCGTATGTTGCCGGATCAAAGACGCGAAACCTTGCCGCCGGTTTTAGTATCCTCGGCCTGATGGGGCTTGCCGTCGGAGCGATAATCTTTTCGTCGCAACGAGTAAAAGCATTTGCGCAGCGTCAGTTAGATTTTGTTTCCAGCGTTTCACACGAGTTTCGCACGCCTCTGGCAGTCATATACTCGGCCGGCGAAAATCTGGCCGATGGCGTAACGAATGACGCAGCGCAAACGTCAAAATATGGTGAGCTGATCAAGGGCGAAGGCCGTAAG
>DASXPW010000155.1:0-4833 GCA_036493385.1 Pyrinomonadaceae bacterium | reverse complement strand
GCTTACACGCTCCGCTGCATGCCCCAGGTTCACGGCGCATGCGAGGACGCTGTAGCTTATGCCGAGTGGCTCCTTAAATTGGAGCTTAATTCGGTAACTGACAATCCGTTGATCTTCATCGACGACGCGGTGCCGGAGAGGATCGAGGTCATCTCGGGCGGAAATTTTCACGGTGAGCCACTGGCATTGGCTTTCGACTATCTCGCAATAGCCCTTGCGGAACTTGGAAATATCTCCGAGCGGCGGACGATGCGACTGACCGATGAGTCATCGAACGCTCACGTTTTGCCGGCATTTCTGACCGAGCATGGTGGACTTAATTCTGGGTTTATGATCGTTCAGTACACCGCCGCTGCTCTCTGCACTGAAAACAAAATACTGACACATCCAGCGAGTGTCGATACAATTCCGAGTTCGGCTAATGTCGAGGACCATGTCTCGATGGGCGCGACCGCCGCGCTCAAGCTGCGTCAGGTCGCCGACAATCTGGCAAATATTCTCGCGATAGAATTATTCTGCGCCGCGCAGGGCATCGACCTAAGACTCAAACGTTTCGGCCGGCCGCTCGCGCTTGGCAAGGGAACGGGACCGGTCTATCGACGCATTCGTGAAAAGGTTCCCTTTATAGAACGCGACGAGTACCTGAAGGATTATTTGGATGAGGTCCGCTCAATAGTCGATAACTTTAATAGTGAATAATTTCGCTGCCCGCTTATCTTCGCTGCTCGTTGTTTTTGTCGGCGCTTTTTTTAACGCTGTCGGCCAGCCGTCGCTCGATTCGCCATTCGTCAATTTCGTGTCGAAACGTGTCGAGCCGGCTTCGGTTACATCATTCGAAAAATTCTGCCCAATCAATGAGAGCCGGTTTGCGAGGAAGGTGTTCACGGAGTATGGTGCGATGTTTGTAGCCTCAAACGACGTGCAGTTACCAGCCCTTTGTTATTTTTCCGACGAAGCCTCCGCCGCGAAATTTCAATCAACGTTGAAAACCGCATCAACGGTTATCAACGGCGCGGAGATCACCTTGCAGGCGTCGGCTATGGCGTCATTCTTGATGGTCCTTGACGCCGCGAAACAACTTCATGTCAGAATCTCTCCGCTCGATGGTTCTATCGCCGCTGCGAGGAAATATTCCGACACCGTAAACATCTGGAATTCGCGGTATCAGCCGGCTTTAAGATCTTGGCGCGGCCAGGGCAAGCTCGAGGCTGACGAAGTCGACCAACTCGAGTCGATGCCGCTTGCCGCTCAAGTCGAACGCGTGATCGAGTGGGAATCGAAAGGCTTACTTTTCGGAACGGGTCGCCGCTCATCGATCTTTTCATCAACCGCCCCGCCAGGTACGTCGCAGCATCTTTCGTTGATCGCCTTCGATATTGCCGGTCGAGCCACGCCGTTGGTAACCGCGATCTTCAACGCTAACGGCTGGTTTCAGACGATCAAGGGCGACCCGGACCACTTTACATACCTCGGCGTGTTTGAGGGCGAGCTACCAAAGCGAGGCCTCAAGCAGATCTATTACCAAGGAGAGCGTTACTGGGTGCCCGACCTTCCCGACGCACCGAGACCTGGCCTTCAAGATTGACCGGATCGGGGTAGCCTTTCCCCGCAAGCTGTCCAAACGCGAGCGTTATATCTTTCTTACCCTTTACGGTCGTCGTGATATGCGAGCCGCTCTTTGACTTGCCGGACTTGTTGTCATTCTCGTTAGCGTTTTCATCGACCGGATCTCCGTGAGCGTCGAGCGCCATGCTCTTTACCGCGTCGAGCATCTTTTGCTGGTCCTCGGCCGAAAAGCTGTCAAAAGAAACACCTGCCGCGTCGAGGACTTTTTTAAGATTTTCTTCGGTGTTCGTACCTTTTTCGTAAACGTCGCGGTACACGATCAATTTACCGTTTTGCACGACTATCGTCTCGTAGCGGAGCTCGACCGGCACTGAGTTCGATAGCTTTACTTCCTGCGTCTGGGTTTTCTGCTGCTCATATTTATGCTCCTCGTCCAGCGTTAATTGAGTTCCACCCATGTCAGCAAGCTCGACCGCAAACTTCCGGACCAGATCGTTTGTCAGACCGACACAGCCATGCGAGGCAAAAGTGCCAAGCTTACCGGGATGCTTTCCGCCGTGTATCAGATTTGGCAGACCTATCGGTATTTTCAGAATGCCGAGAGGATTGTCCTTGCTGCCGGCTTCGACTGTTTTTCCGGGAGCGAATTTCCCCTTGACCCAGGGCGAGTCCGGCGGCGTCCACGTCGGACTGAAGATGATCTCGGTCGCCTTTCTCAAGCCCGTCGGCAGCGGCCACTCGGGATATCCAATGCCCACCTTGTATGACTTTACGAGTTGGCCGTCTTTAAATTCGTCCATTCGATACGCCGGTGCATTGATCACGATGCGTGTGTCCTTTGGAATGGAGTTTGGCGGGCTAACCGCCGAGGTTTCGGCCCCTCTTTGTCGAACGAGATCGAGAAACTGCTCGCCTTTGTCGTCGCCAATAGTTTTCTTGATCGTGTCCTCAGCCTTTTTGATCGCGGCTCGCGTCGATCGGGTGTCATTGTTGTCATTCTCATCGAGCGTAAGCACATCGTTGCGGGCCGCGTCCTTGAGTTTTTGCACCTGGTCGTCGGTAAGCTTAAGCGAGGATTTTGCATCGTTGACAAATCCTTCGTCATTCATCAGCGCGTCGACCAGCGGGAGCGTAACCTGCACCTGTGAGGATGAAGGCGCACTTGACGCGACAGCGGTGTTGGTATTTACGTTCGAATTCGCCGCGACCGGAGCGTTCGACGAGGGCTGATCCTGGGGTGCGTTTTGCTGGATGCATGCGCCACAAAGGACCACAAAAGCCGCCACGATCCAGCCGGTTGTCAACGTTATCTCCCGACGTATATTTTCGTTACACATGCCGCGTGTTTGTGCAAGATATGTGCCGCGAAACTGAATAAATGATTAAGGTTAGGGTGTTTCGATGCCCTTCAAGAGAATGGGATAAGGGTTTATATAGGTGCCCTTCCACCAGCTCTTCGGGCCTTGCGCGATGGCGATCGAAAAATGGAGGTGATAATTCCCGGCACCGGCATCGCCCGTGTCGCCAACATATGCGATGACGCGGCCACGCGTGACATGATCGTGTTCATGCAGGTCGTCGGCCCGCCGCATAAGATGAGCATAATAGTAGATGTATTTGCGGTCATCGCTCATTTCGTAGATCGTAGTGCCGCCATTGACGCTGTCGAAGAACTTTACGATCTCGCCATCAGCCGCCGCGAGAACCGGTGCTCCGCCGGGTGCCATTATGTCGATCGCATCGTGAGCGCGACCGTTCGCTCTCGCGGAGGTGAATGTATCGACAAGCTGGCTCCGTTTGATACCCTTGACGGGAATCATTAAGACGTCTTGCGGCAGATCGGTTGGTGGGACGGCGCTCGCCTCCGGCGACGGAGATGGCAGCTCATCGGCGAACTGCGATGGCACGGGCAATGGTGTGGGCGCCGGCGTAGGACTAATTGGCACCTCGACCGCCGGTATCGGCGTGTTGCGGATTACAAAAACATTCGGAAAAAAGAATGAAACAGCAAAGAAGGCGAGCGCGGCATGAATAGCGACAAGATAAAGCGCGAGAAAAACTCTCCAAATTCTGCCCCATCGCCCGTTCATAAACTAGATTCTATTTCCTCGAGCGCGCGAGGGCAATAGATTTTTAGGTTATAATTTCGCTTCTGTCGACTAGCTGATGTCCGACATTACTTTCCAATCGATCCTCCCGCCGTCGGTCCGTGCTGAGCTAAATGGTCCGGTCGCAGCGAAGTTGTTATCTGAGTACGGTGTAATTTTTGCGGCGGCTGGAGGAGCGGTGCCACCCGATCGGCTGGTTTTTAAGGATGAGGCGGAGGTTGCTCAATTCCAGGAATCAGTCGAGATCGGTGCAGACAAATTCGGCGAGATCACGATCGAGTTGCAGCGACCGGCGGCCGAAGCGTTAGCAAACGCCGTCGCGGACGCCGAAAGGCGAGGTCTCTCGATCTCACCGCGATCCGCCGACTCCGGCCGCCGACGCTTTGCCGATACGATCGCGCTCTGGCTAAGCCGCGTCGAGCCGGCGCTAGTGCATTGGGTCGCGGAAGGGAAGCTTGATCCCGCGCGCGCAGATCGTATCAGCGCTCTGACTCCGGTCGAGCAAGTGGAGCATGTTTTTGAACTGGAGCAGCGCGGGCTGTGGTTCGCAAAAGATCTTTCAAAATCGATCATCTACTCGGTCGCGCCGCCGGGCGCATCGCAGCATCTTTCGATGCTGGCGTTTGATGTCACGGAGTTTAATGAACCGCAGGTCCGAGAGATCTTGGCCAAACATTTCTGGTATCTAACGGTGATCTCCGACCTTCCGCATTTTACCTATCTTGGGATCGCGGAAGAGGGCCTTAAGCGTGCCGGTTTACGGCCCGTCGCGCACCTCAGCCGGACATTTTGGGTGCCGGATATATGAGCCACGCACGAAGACCGTCGATCGTTATCAAAGCGTCGCCGGGCAGGCTGGCAATACCTGATTTATCTAGATAGGCTCGTCGAGTGCATCGCGAACGGCTCGGCCCAGGCCGTCGAGAGTATACGGCTTTTGAACGATGCGTACGCCGCCGAGATCGAAGGCTTCGTTCTCCTTCAAGTGAGCATTGTCGAGGACCTCGGAGCTGTAACCGGTCATAAAGATCAAGGGAATCGAGGCGCCGCCTAATTCACGGATGCGATGGTACGCCTCTGCGCCGCCCATCACAGGCATGACGACGTCAAAAAGCATTAGTTTTATCGAGTCAGCATTCTCCCGAAACAACCTGATCGC
>DASXPW010000154.1:0-4283 GCA_036493385.1 Pyrinomonadaceae bacterium | reverse complement strand
TTTTTTTCCAGCTCGACGCCATCGACCTCATACGTCCAGATCGGAAAAGGATCGAGCCGAAAGCTGCGAATGAATTCGAATCCGGTCGGATGAACCGTGCCGGGATATTGGTTTGATGAAAGCTCGTAAGCGGTGCCGTCGATCGTGAGCGTTTCTTCAAGTTTCGCAACGGTGTTGAGACGACCGAGTGGCGGCTTTGTAGCGGCGGTCAGAATGGCGTGATAACGACGGGTCAACGCTCCCGCAACCGTGCCGCAGGCAAAGCCGCCGATGCCGTTTGTTTCGAGCCATTCGCGGCTGCTCGCCTCGCGGAAGTCCGCGCAGATTTCGCCTGTGAGTTCGATCATTCGTCGTACCGGGGTTTGCAGGTGCTTCGTAAACTGTACCACCGTACCAACGTGTACCAGAGTGTACCAACGTACCACTTGTACCAGCGTGTGCTTGCCGTCACTGAACGATCTCTTGCGGAGAATTTCACGCATGATCGAGCAGTACATCTCGATAAAGATCCTCGACCGAGGCGACCATTTTATCGAGGGAAAATTCTTTTCTCGCTCTCGTCGCAAGCTCCGTTCCGTACTGTTCTCGGTATTTCGGATCGTCGATCAATTTCGAGATTCTGCCGGCAAGCGCAACCGGGTCTTCGATAGGAACCAGCAAAGTCTCGTCCTGCAACAACTCCCGTGAGCCTTCGGTTGCGGTCGCAACGACGGCGGCGCCGGCGGCCATTGCCTCGAGCGTCGCCAGGCCAAAGCTCTCGGTGTGCGACGGCGAGACGTAAACGTCGACTGCGGCCAGCATCGCCGGCAGATCGTCCGCCCAGTCGAGCCAGAGAACTTTGTCTTCTATATCGAGGACACGCGAAAGCCGCCTCAGCTCGCGACGAAACTTACGTCCGGTCGAGTTGTCCAGACCGACGATCAGATACCTGGCTTCAGAGTGCGTTTTCGCGACTTCGGCCGCTGCAAGCACAAGGTCGCGCTGGCCCTTAAGCGGCAAAAGTTCGCCGACCGTTGCTACCAGCGGCACATCCGGCGGGATCTTATGAAACTCACGAAATTCGCGGCCCTTCTGTTGACGGTCTTCAATGCCGTCGGCAGCGATCTCGATGCCGTTTGAGATCACAATAACTTTTCGTTTCGGAAAGATGCGCGCAAGTGCATCTTCGACACCTGATGATACGGCTATAGCCTTTGACAGATTTCTAAGTGCAAACCGATTAAAGGGTTTTAAGGGAAACAGCACATGTCGCGTGAGCACAAATTTTGCCCGTTTTGACGCCATCGTCGCGATGCTGGCCGGAATATAGTCACGCGCCACATGGGCGTGGATGATATCGATCTCTCGCTCGCGGACGAATTCCGCTATCCGACGCGCGCTGAAAACGCCGAACGAATTCCTGATCGAGACATGGAAAATGTTTGCGGGCGGCAGAAAATTCAGCCGCGATTGCCATTTATTCGTCGGCCTGAGCGCTACGAAAGCCTCGTGCCCGCGCTCGGCGAGACCTCGGCAGAGATCGACGATGTGCTTCTCGCCGCCGCCGTAATTCACGGCCGAAGAAATGTGCAAAACCCTCATTCGGCAAACAGCTTACAACGCTTGCCTCAACAAAAAAAGGCACGCTTCCCAGAAAGAAAGCGTGCCGCCAAAAAGTCTTTCCGTGAGGGAAAACTAGAAATGGAACTTTGCACCGAGCTGAATTTGCCGCGGTGTAAAGATCAAGCTGTTGTTAATACCCGTCGTCGGTACAGTCAGGTAATTATTCTGAAAGACGAGAGTATTGGTTGCAGTGGTCAAAGTGAACATCGCATCGTTGATAGCCGTGACGTTCGAGCGGTTAAAGATGTTAAAGCCCTCCGCCAAAACCTCAAGACTCATGTTTTCCGTAAATCGGAAACGCTTCGACAGCCGAAGGTCGACTGTTGCGGTCGAGGGCCTGCTGTCCAAACCTCGGGGCAGGAAGAACGTCCGCTGCGGACCGCCCGAGCCGAGCAAACCGCTGTTTACGCGGCCTACCGGACTAGCACTAATGAACGGTGTCACTGGCCGGCCCGAGGCAATGTTAACGATCGGCGAGAACAGGAATCCGCCAAAGATGGCATGACCAACATGCGAATTCTTGAGACCGAACGAATTTCCGATGTCCCAAACTGCGCTTGCGATGAATCGGTGTCTGATATCCAGATCTGAACGTCCTTCATCGATCGAGCGATCGAATGGATTCGAAACGGTCGGGAAGCTCGGAGCGAATGTGCCGATCTGCTGGCCCTGATCCGTTGCATGCGAGAAGGTATAGCTTATCTGGAATTGCAGGCCCGAGGTAAACCGTCGATTGGCCTGCAGAACCAAACCGTCATACCGAGATCTAGACGTGCTCTGCCCCTCAACGATCGTACCGAAGTTGGAGATCGGACGACCAAAGGCTCCGCTGGGAGTTCCTGTCGCCGTACCGAAGAACGGTGTTGTAAATGCAAGACCATTTAGAGGTCCGCCACTGATCGTGTATGTCCGAGTGATAGACGGGACTGGCAGGTTCAGGTCGACGAACTGCGGAATGTCTCGGCCAAGGGCAAATATATACGAAATGGAGACAGCCGTATTCGAGGCAATCTGACGTTCAAATATCACGTCTCCCTCATGGATCATCGGATTTTGCCAATCGGGCGACATCACGGTGATCGAATTGGTCCCGACAGGCTGAGCCGTCAGCGTGTTCGGGAGGGTCGGAAGCGGAATGATGTTTCCGTTGGCGTCACGGATGGTCGAGTTGTTAAAGATGCTCGTGATCAGAAACTGCGACCCCGGCGCGCCGGTGTTAGTAAACGGGCTCGAAAGGAATGTGTTGGGAATACGGCCATAAAATATTCCCCATCCGCCACGGAGCGTGGTCTTGCCGTCGCCGGTTATATCCCACGCAAAACCGACACGCGGGCCGAAATTATTCTTGTCGCTTGGGAAATGGGCAGTCTGGCCAATGATCGCATCGGCCTGGGCCTGGGTGTAACGGGTTTCACCCGCCGCCAGCGTTGCGGGCAGTGTATTCGGAAACGCCGGACTGCCGTAGCTCTGATAATCCCATCGGAGGCCCAGGTTAAGCGTCAGCCTGGGAAGCACCCGCCAATCGTCCTGAATAAAGAACGCATAGTCCGGTGTGTTTAGCGTGTACGCGGCGAGGCCGAAGCCTTGCTGATAGCTGTTCCAGCACGACGCCGCCTGGTTGGTGCTTCCGGCTCTGCATACCCTTTGGGTCGGAAACACAAGATCCGAGATCAGGTCCTGGACGTTGTTATACGAATAGCCGCCGGCACCCGCTCTAAGATTGTCGACCGTATCCCTAGTAAATTTTATGTCCGTACCGAATTTGAAGCTGTGGTTCCCCCAGGCGGAGGTAAGTGCATCGGTAAACTGGATCGTGCGTTCATCCGGAAACGCGTTTCGCTGGAAGTTGATGCTCGTTCCAAACTGGAAATTGTTTGGGCTCGAGAGACTGATCTGCGGTAGCAGACCGTTAAAAGAATTTGCAGCAGTACCTTCGAGGGCCTGTTCACCGGCCGACAACGTGCCAATACGAGATCGCGCAAATTCGCGGCCGAACTGAAATCGGAACTCATTGATCATCGTCGACGTAATTGTCGTGGTCAAACGCGTGTTAAACGTGTCGACATCCACAAAGTCATCTCCAAAGTCTGCGGCACCGACGTTAACGACGGCCGGCGTTTGGAAACCGTTTAGCGCTTTCGTCCGAAGATAGTTGTAAGAGGCAGTAAATGTGTTTCTTGAGTTCACAACCCAGTCGATCTTTGGAAACAGAATTCGCTGGTTCTGGTTGCGCGGAGTAGTGCCGGTTAAACTCCTGAGAAAAGCAAGCTGTGCATCAGCCTGTGCCTGCGTTACGCCGCGGCAAAAAAGCGCCTGACCAGGCGTTAAGTTCGTCGAGCGGTTCGTAGGACAACTTGCCGGTGCAACGACCGTGATCGCGTTGAAAGCGTTTGCATTTGCCGGAGTTCCGACACCCGGGAAATCGTGCTTCTGTTGATCGTATGTAAAGAAGAAAAAGAGTTTGTCCTTGATGATCGGTCCGCCGATCGCGCCGCCAAACTGCTGTCTGACATCTTTCGGCTTGATCGCAACCGCACCAGTCGGGGTCGGAAGCGTCGCGGATGGGTTTCGCGAACCCCATTTGTTGTCGCGGTCAAAGTAAAACAACTCGCCGTGAAAATCATTGGTTCCGCTCTTGGTGACCGTGTTAACGACACCACCGGCTGCCCGGCCATATTCCG
>DASXPW010000153.1:0-6075 GCA_036493385.1 Pyrinomonadaceae bacterium | reverse complement strand
CTTTCATTGCGCGGCAGTCTCACGCGGCAAAAGGCTTGAGTGCCTCATTGATATCGTCATTGATACGTCCCATTCGTAATCGAGAGTCCGACTGGTTTTAACCGACACATTGGCCGGTTACCGTTGGGAGCAACTGCTCTTGAGCGGGTACGGACTCTTACAATACTAGCGTGGGACTTCGACGGTTTTCAGGATGTCCGAGATCACGGCGTCGGACGTCGCGCCGTCAAGCTCGGCTTCAGCCCTCAGAGCGAGACGATGCCGCAACACTGGTGGGGCAATATCGCGGATGTCGTCAGGCGTGACGAAATCGCGGCCGCGGATGGCGGCCAAGGCTTTTGAACAAAGCAATAAGGCGACCGAGGCACGCGGGCTCGCGCCATAGAGAATATTCGGATGCGTCCGCGACCGCCGCACGATCTCAACTATGTATTTCTGAACACCCGGCTCCATGCGCATCTGACGGACCTCATGGCGACACTGCTGCACGGCGGTCGGGTCTTGCAGGGTTTGAATATCGATCTGCTCGAGGTGATGCGAATTGAATCCAGCATCCCAGCGAGCGACGATCTCGGCTTCCTCCTCCGCGGCGGGATAATCGATCAGGACCTTCAGCAAAAATCGGTCGAGCTGGGCCTCGGGCAGCGGATACGTTCCTTCGTACTCGATCGGGTTTTCGGTCGCGAGCACCGTAAAGATCGGCGAGAGGGGATATCGCTCGCCGTCGATGGTCGCCTGTCGCTCTTCCATTGCTTCGAGCAGCGCGGCCTGTGTCTTTGGAGGTGTACGATTGATCTCGTCGGCCAGGAGAATGTCGGTAAATATCGGCCCGTGACGCAAGGTAAATTGCGTCGTCTGCATGTTAAAAACATTCGTGCCCGTAATATCCGACGGCATCAGGTCGGGCGTGAACTGTATGCGCGAGAATTTGGCGCCGATGATCTGCGCAAGCGTCTTGATCAGCAGCGTCTTTGCCGTTCCGGGCACGCCTTCGAGCAATGCGTGACCTTCCGCAAAAAGCGCGACTAGTATCTGCTCGATGACGTTATCCTGGCCGACGATGGTCTTTCGCAGTTCGCCGACTATGTGGGCTGCAACAGGAGGTGTTCTTTCCAACATTTCGTGTTAGTTTGCCGAATATTTACAAAAAGTCAAAAAGCGTCTTGATCGCCAACAAAAACACGACCGCCAAAAAAATCCGACGCAGCCAAACGTCGTTCATCTTGCTTGCATAATGCGCTCCCACGTACGCGCCGATGAACATGGTGACGCTCAAGAGAATACCCAACTTATAATCGACGAGGCCCTTCCAGATAAAAACGACCGTGGCGATAAGCGATGAGAAGATATTGATAACCTTGGTCGAGGCAACGGCTTCCGTAAATGTCATCCCGAAAAAAGCAATGAGCACAGTGGTCAAGATCGTTATGTAACCGCCGCTGTAGAGGCCGCCGTAAACACCGAGTGCAAACGTCAGAAAATAGGTGAGGACCATAGCACCCGTCGTGACCGGCGCCGACTGCTTCATCCCAAGATCGCGACGAAACAAGATAAAAATCGCGACGACGATCATCGCCACAGACACCGTCAATTTTAGACTACCCGCGGTCATCAACACTGCGAGCAGCGCGCCCAGACCCGAACCGACGAGCGTGATCACGATCAGCGGCCACGTCTTTCGAAGATCGACAGCACCCTGTCGCATAAACGGTATCGACGCGCCGATGGACATGAACGTCAGCCCAAACATATTCGTTGCGACCGCTACCTTTGGGTCGATCCCGAGTTGAAACATCGCCGGGACCGTGATCAGTGAGTTGCTTCCTGTCACGACGCCGATGAAGCTCGTGATCAGAAATAGAATGATGAGGACGACCTCTTGAACGAGGGTCATACGGCGGGTTTGCCTCGCGGTTTTCGGCGAAGGCCTAGCTTGTCTTCGATCTCTCTGAGTCGGGCAACGAGCGAAACGGTCTCTGACCTATTTGTCGGCTCCCCCTGAATTATGGCTTCACACTGCAACATCAGTGCATTCACACCGTCTGCCCCGATCGAAGCCCGTTCCGCGATCATTTGAGCGATCTCGCGACGCGCGGTTGTCACGTTATCAAAGCCAAACGCCCGCGAAAGCCGGCGACGAAAATCCATGTAAACGTTCTCCATGGCCAGGTCGTAGGCACGGGTTCGCTGCTGCAGCTCGGCCATCGCTGTGACGTATTCGAGCTTCGATAGCCGCCGCTGATCCTCGCCCGGCAGAGGCCTTGCAAACCGGCGGCTTTGTGATAGCAATACGAGCGCTATCACGAGCGCGCACTGCAGAAAGATGGCGATCACCGGCGTGCCGGAAAAGTATGCGAAAAGCCGATTCGAGTTTGCACCGTAGCCCTGATGATATTCATCAAAGGCCACCGGACCGTCACTCGTCGCGAGTATATTCAACGCGAGCTGCGCGTTATCGACTATCTTGATCCCGCCGTTCGAGACGATGTACGGGTCAGCAAGGTAAACGATCGAGCCTTGTCCGAAAGGAACATCGACAAGCAGATTTTTCTGGCTGCCGCTGATATGGACAACCGGGCCGTTGAATGCGGGTTCAGCAGTCGAGTCTGAGGCCTCTCCTTCGTCATCGTCGTCAGGTGACGAGGAAGTTATTATTCTCGGTGATTTGTCTTCATCCGCGCCTTCGTGTCTTACCGGTGGCGGTGGTGTTGGTGACCGATAAATGCCGCGCCCATTTCCGATGCCGTATCCCTTCGTTAGTCTATCAATGCTGACCCACGCGGAAAACCGCGACGGCTGTATGGCGTTAACGCCGGCTGTGTAGAGCGATGGCTGTACAGGCTTCGCGGCCTCGACACCTGAGGTCATTTGTTCTTGATCCGCCGGATCGACCGATAACAAGTCTATCGCCGGGTCTGTCGAGACTGCGATGTTCCAATTCGCGGTCGTCGTACAAAGGTCTTTGGGCGGATCGCGATCTATTACGACCAGGCGGCCGCCCTGTGATACCCATCGCAATAAACTGGTCGCATCGTTCTCTGAAACCGGCCGCCGCAGCGAGCCGATCATGATAAAGACAGCCGGTTTGTTTTTTGTGGTGGACAGCGTATCGGGCGCGTCCTGCCAGCGGATCGGTTTGCGGCCGGTCTCCGTCAGCAGGGCAAAGAGCGCCTGTGTCCCGGTCGGGCCGGGATTGAACGTCGACCGGTTGGGCGTCAACTCGCTGTCCTCGGTCTGCTGGGTCTGAACATACGACGCCGCATTGAGCAGCACCAGCACCGTCACGAGTCCCACGACCATAAGCAAGACGAGAATTCGCTGCTTCATTGCTCCGATCGGACCTCCTCGACCGCATGCCGATACTGCTCGCGAAATTCTTCCCAGTCTCCGGCGGCCGGGCGTCGGAACCCGTACCAGTGCCGTTCAAAGCTCCCCGTCGCAAGCTTCATTCGCTCGAACAATGTCGGGCGCTTGCTTATGTCACGCAGATAATCGCGGTTTGTCTTGTGTCTCGCCAGTCCGATCACCTTCCCGTCCGCCAGGTCGCAAAGCAAAGCGACGTAACCTTTGCGGATGGCTCCGCGAAGGTCACCGCTACGCGCCAGCGTCTCGGCCTCAGAGAACAGATCGCGCGCCGAAACCGATGCGTCGACGTGTTCACCGAGAATGACGCGGTCACCGCTCTCGCGCTTTTCGCGTCCGCCAAAGCGAGCGATAATTATCGGCGCAAATTTAAAGATCAGAAATCCGACGAGTGCGATGATCACGCCGTAGATGATGACCTGCAAAACCACAGATAAAGGCTCGACGCCCTGCGGCGCAACGGGCGAAATATTGGGGCTTGGAAACAGATTCCGCAGCCAGTCCATGATCTTGGTTACGAGACGCTCAAAAAGACTCGGCTCGGTCTTTTCCCGCTTTTGATATTCCGGGCGGCTAAGTATCTCGTCAAGCTTTTGCTTGTCTTCATCTTTTGATCTGTTTGACGCAGTTGCCGATTCAAGGTCTTTGACGTGTTCGGCGATCGACGAGAGCCGTTCATTTATCGAGGTCAGAATAGCGATCCGCGCCGATGCATTCGCCTCGCGGCCAAACTCGTCAAGCTTCGTTTTAAGCCAGCCGTTCGACGCGTTGATACTTGTTCCCCGAAACTCGATCGTTTCGCTCTCGGGCAGGGCCTTTTTTACCGATGTGAGGGTCTGGGCCACGAATGCATCCAAATCGCTTCCGCGTTCCTGATCTCTGAGCACCGAGATCATGCTGTCGATATTTTGCTTTGATGTCTCGATTCGCGTGCGGTAATCGGTCAACGTCGCGGCGCTGGCGGTGGCGACAAGAAACACGAGCAACATTGCCGCCGTTGCGGTGTTTCGAAGAAACCTTCCTGAGCGTGAAGAACGCATTTATCTAAGACCGAGTGTCGTAAATTGCGATGTCTCTCGCGATGACGAATTTGAAGCGGTCACGGTCTGCGGTCCGAGTGCGGGCTGCAGCGGATTGATGTAGTCTGGCGGGACATCCGGAATGTCTCCGAGCCGTCTAGCCGCGGCCAATTCGATATCGTATCCCTCATGCCTGACACGCTCGTCGATATATAAAAGACATAGTCCGACCATCCATACCGGTGAAAGCAATATGAACGCAGCCTGCCAGATAAGCTGGGTCGCAATCTCATACCACGCCGGGATCAGATCGGGCTGCCCGCTAAACATATCGAGCCCATTGGCCCATGCGTACCAGATCAGGGGAACGTAAAAAAGCGCCAGCGCCGAATATGTTGCAACAGTGGTAAAGACCAACAGAGCGGCAAAGCGCTTCACATTTCCGCTAGCGAGCGATGCGCTCCGGCCTATAGCCGCAAACGCGCCTTGCCCTTCGACGAGCATCACCTGCGGCACGTAAGCAAATCGGGACGCTATGAGCGAGAATAGCCAAACGCTCGCACCGAGTACGATCACCGTGAGAGCCAAGCCGATCAAAAAAGCACCGATCGGGAAAAACGATAGCGCCCAAATGACAAGTGCGATCGCCATGGCGGCGACAAATAATCCGAAGTAAAAGACGACCACGCCGACCACGCTGAGGAGTATCGTGATAATTGACGACGCAACGATCAGGCCGCCGAGACGCTTGCGAACGTCGCGGTACGTCGCCAAAAACGAGATCGGCTCATCGAAAAGAAGGTGCCTGACGAAATTTCGCGAGGCGCCGCCCATCACCACAAGCGTCGCAACGATCTCGATGAACCATATCGCCAGTCCGCCAAGCCAAAGATAGATGTAATAAAAAACGACCTCGGTCGACTCGATCCGCGTGCCGGAAAAAAACAATTCTCGACCAGCCATTCGCCAGCCGACGGAAACGAGCGTGCCAACAATGACCGGCGGCGCGGCCATAAAGATAAACACCCGAAAATGGGCGCGGTAAAACCGCACAGCCCGATCGATCAGGTCCCCGGCGCCGAGAGGTGTTACCGACAAAGTTCCATTTGAAGCGCTCATCCTATGGCAAGGCCGATTATAGCGGACACGCTCTCACACAAACAAAAAAGGAGAGCCGTTTCCGACTCTCCATCAAAGGTTTATTCGAGATAAGCCTAGAAGACGATTCGAATACCAACCTGGATAACACGATTGGCAAGCGAGATGTCTGAGTTTTCGTGGAATGCTGCACCTGCGGCGCCCGCATTAAACAAAGCAGTTACCGGCAGAGTGCCGCCCGCCGCAACGCCAAATCCCGGATTCGGGTGGTTTAGGGCATTGAACATTTCGGCACGGAGTTGGACCTTAACGCGCTCGACCACATTGATGTTCTTGAACACGCTGAAATTGAGCTGGTTAAAGATCGGTCCGCGTTCGGTATTACGACCGAGAGATCCGTATGGTGTACCGAAGATCTTCGCGGCGCCGGGGCCGTTAGCGATGAAACGAACATCATTCGGGGTTACAGGGACG
The DNA here is from genome assembly GCA_036493385.1 of Pyrinomonadaceae bacterium. Classification (GTDB taxonomy): domain Bacteria; phylum Acidobacteriota; class Blastocatellia; order Pyrinomonadales; family Pyrinomonadaceae; genus OLB17. The sequence goes on along the minus strand of DASXPW010000153.1, from coordinate 121 downwards.
AGATCGCCCGTCGTGTTAAGTGCGTTCACTGACCAGAAACCATTCGGATCCGAGATCGGAATGTTAAAGAGCAGGAACGCATCCGTCTGGCTGACACCAACAGATTGTATATCTGCATTCG
>DASXPW010000152.1:0-3054 GCA_036493385.1 Pyrinomonadaceae bacterium | reverse complement strand
AGGCTGACAAAGCAGAGGCCTTCGTCGAGGTCGAGCTCCGTGCCACGAGGAATGCGTGGGGCAAGCAGCGCCGGTTCGACCTCATAATTGGCCATGATCAAGTCGACCCATCGTGCGGTCAGAAATTTTTGCATCAGATGACGATCCGCTTATCGCCGCGGCGGGCGGTAATTCTCGTCTGATCAAAATATTCAAGCAGCGGGATCGCGTATTTGCGCGACACACCCGCAAGCTCCTTGAACGCCGGCACATCGATCGTTCGGTCAGGCGATCTGCCGGCAAATTCTCGAACCCTGTCGATGAGATCCGTTAAAGCGCGCGCCGACAGGAAAATATCCGGTGAGATCCGAATCAATTTGCCGGATCTCACAAGCTGTTGAAACAACGTGTCGACCACTTTCTTTTGAAGTCCAAGTTTTGCCGCCGTCTCATTTACGACATCATCCGGTTTTGGAACTTCCAAACCAGCGCCGATAAACTTTTCGACCATTATCGCGAGAGCATCTGACTCGGCGTCGGACAGCTGCGAGTTGTGACCCGCGAGTTCAACGGTTTCGCCCTTTATAAAGATCTTGCCCGTTGCACGAAGTGATTCGATCACTGCTCTCTCGATCTCGGGACGAATCGATCTAAAAACCTCAGTTCGTATGGCCTCAAGCGAAACATCCTGTGAAAGGTGGTCTTTAGCAAGTCTCCGGCTTACAACCTCGAGAACGCGAAGCTCAAGCCACTTGAAGGAGCTGGGTGCGATATAAATGCCATTGGCAAATACTATTATGCCGCCATCGACACAACCCTTCACCGCATCCTTTAGTTTCTTTTCCGTCCAGCCGGTAACCGCGCGAATTTCAGCGGCACTTAACCCCAGCACTTCTGAGTCCTGGATCAATGCACGGGCAATGGCAGTGTCGTCGACCATCGACACGGCAAGTTTGCCCAGGAACTTCGAATAGATCTCTCTATTCCGCCGCCGAACTTTCTCCCGAGACGGCCTGAGAACCGAGCCGCCGGCGATCGTTATCTGAGGCGAGTAGCTGCGTAATATGAACCGCGCGCCGAGTATCTCCGCGATGGGTGTCTCCAGTCTTAGCTGAACAAAACCTGACTCGCCAGGTTGGATCTCACTGGATTCGCTGAGGACCGCTAGTCTCGCCAAAACTTCGGCCGTGCCGATGTGCAGCCGCACGCGTTGGCGCGTTTTTAAGGCTTTTGGAGCGTTAGCAAGCACCTCCACCGTTGCATCGAAGGCCTGCGATGGATGCAGCACACCTTTTTCGGCAAGCAACATCCCGCGCGTGACATCGGTATAGTCGGTACCCGCAAGATTTACCGCGGTGCGCCGACCCGCAACGGACTGCTGCACCTTAGCGCCGTGAGACTGAACGCCGCGGACGCGGACGGTGCGGCCCGCGGGAAGCAGATCGAGTTCGTCGCCCTCCGCTAAAGTGCCCGACGCAAGCGTTCCCGTCACGACCGTGCCAAATCCTTTCACGGCGAAGCTGCGATCAATGGCCAACCGCGCGATGAGATCATCAGGCCGCTGCCTCACGCGTCTAGCGGCAGAGACCATCTCCGCCTTGAGCGCGTCAAGGCCGGCGCCGGTTTTTGAGCTAACTGCAACAACAGGCGCGTTTTCTAGAAAACTTCCCTTCACAAGCTCGTCGATCTCAAGCCGGACAAGATCGATGAGATCTGAGTCGGCAACGTCAGATTTTGTTATGGCGATCACACCGCCGCCGATCTCGAGCAGTCGACAGATATCAAAATGCTCGCGCGTCTGCGGCATGATGCCTTCGTCGGCGGCGACGACGAGAAGGACGAGATCGATGCCGCTCGCACCGGCGAGCATGTTTTTTACGAAGCGTTCGTGTCCGGGAACGTCGACAAAGCCAAAGTGAATGTCGTCTACCGCAAGCTCGGCAAAGCCAAGATCGATAGTGATGCCGCGCGACTTTTCCTCCGGCAGCCGGTCGGTGTCGGTGCCCGTCAGGGCTTTAACTAGTTGGGTCTTGCCGTGATCGATGTGGCCGGCAGTTCCGACAATGATATCCATTTCGGTAGACGGCGATTATAACAGGAAAGAGGTTAACGAAAGATCAGCGAAGACGAAGCAGGCTTTCGACCGAGACATCTTCGTCCAGAGCTTCCCAACGAACGCCGAGTCCGCCGCCGATCAACTGCCAGTTTTTGCGGTCTTTCGGCGATGCGACCTCGAGGTCGGGAAACCAATCGAGCGGAACGGCGATCTCGCGCCCGTCCGCCAGGCTCACGACCATCATATCGACGGTAAAATCGACGGAAACGGCAAGGGGTTGTACATCAACTGCGGCTACGGCCATAACGTTTTTGTGGTGTCATCAGGATAACTAAAACCAATGATGGTAAGCAACTTGAGACGACGGTAGTCACCCGCCGTCATATTGCTCGAGCTTGCGATAAAGCGTCTTGCGGCCGATATTTAGCAGCCGCGAGGCCCGCGATTTGTCGCCGTCGGCATAGTCGAGCGTGGCCTCGATCACCTGCTTCTCGATCTCGTCCATCGATGCCGGGAGTTCGATCTCGATGCCGATCGATCGGCCCTCGCCGGCGGCACGTGCCCGCTCCTGCCGCGCCTGCGCGCTGGCTTCAAATGCAGATCTGCTAATGGCTTGTGGCAGATCCTCAAGCTCGATCTGACGGCCTGAGGCGATGATGACAGCGCGCTCGATCGCATTCTCAAGCTCGCGGACATTGCCAGGCCAGCCGTAATTTACCAAAGCACGCATCGCCTCTTTCGAAATGCCGGAAACAAAGCGTCCGGTCTTTTCCTTATATCCGTCGAGGAAATGGACGACCAGCAGATGAATGTCTTCGACCCGCTCGCGAAGCGGCGGCAAGCTGATCGGGAAGACCGACAGGCGGTAATAGAGATCTTTTCGAAAGGTGCCAGTCTCCACGGCCTGTTCCAGATCGACATTGGACGCAGCGACAACGCGAACGTCCGACTTGATCACCGATTTGCCGCCGACGCGCGTGAACTCGCCATCCTGCAAAACACGCAGGAGCCGGACCTGG
>DASXPW010000151.1:0-2943 GCA_036493385.1 Pyrinomonadaceae bacterium | reverse complement strand
TTCGATCTCATCGGCAAGGGCGTGGACCTCGACACCGGTGTCGCGCGAAAGATGCTGCAGTCGATGCGGCTGCAGGTCCTCGAGATGATCGCGAACGAGCTCAGCGGCAAAGCTATTTCGCAGCCCCTTTGCCTGAAGCTGAGCTAACAGACATTCTTTGACGTCCATGGCGCCACAGCCGACAGGTTCGAGCTGCATTACGGCCTGACGCGCCTCCTCGGCCGTCTCAAGCGAACAGTGGGCCATCTCGGCGATCTCCTCGACCGAACCAGAAAGGCGCCCGTCATCATCGAGATTTCCGATGACAAGGATAGCGATGTCGTGCACCTCGTCCGGCACATCAAGCAAGCCGAGCTGCCATTCAAGATGCTCGCTTAAGGATTCTGTATGCGAGAGGAATTGTTCAAAGCTCGGCGCGTCCTCCTTGTACTCTATCTCCTGCGTGCGGTATCCGGGGTCGAGATAATCCTGAAATTCACGGCCGAAATCGATCTCGTCGAAGGCATCCGCACCGTCATGAGCAGGCTCATCATCGCCTTCGAAGTCTGAGACCGGCTGCGGCTCCGAGCCATTTAACTCGACGCCTTCGGGCTGGTAAGTTTCGAATGAATCGGCACCGTTAACCGGCACGTCGGCCAGCGCTCCGATGTTCTCAACAGCCCCGTTTTCCAGGCCGTTTTCTGTACCGTTGGCGTTCTGGTCGAGGATATTTTCTGAGATCTCCTGCACCTCGTCGCCCGGCATGACCTCTTCGAGAATAGGATTGGCCACCATTTCCTGCTCGATAAGCTCATTAAGCTCCATCGAGGTCATCTGCAGCATCTCGATGCGCTGACGCAGCTGCGGCGTCAGTACCATCCTTTGCTGGAGCGAAGTTGTGAGTCGAAGTGATGACATCAATTAAAACAGAGCCCGGGCTCATTAATCGACAGCCCAAAAAATCGATTGTCGTTCTCAAAAAAATTATACCTATTTAAAAATTAAAATGGAACCAAACTTGCGTACGGCAAGCAGTCAAGTTCCAGCTGCCGGTTCCGACAACGCCTGACATCATGGACACCAAGCCCGACACGACCCTCTATCGCACCATTGAAGCGATATAATCATGACGTCCAAGCTCACGCACATCGGGATGGCTGTAGCCAGCGGCTACAGAGTTATTTTCTGAGTCTTCGTTCTGTGAATTCTGTGTTCAATTCTGGAAATTATTAAGAAATTACCACAGAACGCACAGACTAAAACCGAAAGACCGGAGATCAAATCCGGCTTTTCAGACATCCCCATGTCTCCAATAGCTAAACTTAGTGGAAACTAGTGTCCGCGTTTCGCGGACGAGGTGGTGGGAGTGGTGGGCTGGTTCTCTACTCCGCCCAATTGCGATTTGAATCGCTTGTAAAGTAAGATTGCCTCGCGCATCTTCCATGAATACCCTTTACTACGGCGACGATCTAAAGAGCTTGCGGGATCACGATGGACAGGCGTTAAAATAGTGATCGATGAGCCGAGCACAACATTGGGACAAGATCTATGATGCAAAGGACTACGACGAAGTCAGTTGGTTTACACCGCATCTTGAAGTATCGCTTCGCCTTATCGAATCCGCGGCTCTCGACCCGGCAAAAGCGAGGGTTATCGATGTTGGCGGCGGTAGATCGACGCTGGTTGACGACCTGCTTGCCCGCGGTTATCAAAACCTGACCGTGCTCGACATTTCGGCGGCCGCGATCGAACAGACCAAAGAGAGGCTTGGCGACAAAGCTGCCTCCGTTACCTGAGTCACGGCGGATGTAACGCAGGCTGCGCTACCCGAAAACACATACGATCTCTGGCATGACCGAGCTGTATTTCATTTCCTGACCGACCCCGAAGATCGTCGCAAATATGTCGCACAGGTGGAACGCTCTTTAAAAAAAGACGGCCACATCATCGTTGCTTCGTTCGGTTTGAGCGGTCCTGAGAAATGCAGCGGTCTCGACGTTGTTCGCTACAGCCCCGAAACGATGCACGATGAGTTTGGCGGCAGATTCGAACTGCTGGACCACGTTGAAGAAACGCACCAAACTCCATTCGGAACGACGCAAGAGTTCGTCTATTGTTACTGTCACAAACTGTAGCTCGCCATTTTACATTTCCGCAAAAAACAATAAGATATCGGTGTTTCTCACACCTCTCTCATGAATACCCTTTGCGTCGACCGTTTGCGGTTTAATTTGTTTGCGATCGTTACAGGGTTAGCAAGGAAGCCTGCGGCGGTTTCTTGTCCTTGTCTGATCCGATACAATCAGGTCAAGGAGACCGCCTTGAGTACTGCTGAATTTCAAGCCAACATAACTACCGTCCGTCGGGGCCGCCGGCTCGAATATCTCACGATCATTTGGAATTCGCTTGAGGGTCTCATCGCTATTAGCGCGGGCGTTGTCGTCGGCAGCATCGCTCTTGTCGGTTTCGGGTTTGACTCGGTGATCGAGGTCTCGTCCGGTGCGATCATTCTTTGGCGGTTGGCGTCGGGCGAGCATCGAGAGAAACTTGCGCTTCAGCTAGTTGGCGTCAGCTTCTTGGCACTCGCCGTCTATGTCGCGTTCGACGCGGCAAAATCCTTTTGGTTTCGCGAGACTCCCGAGGCGAGCTACGTCGGTATCGGCATCGCCGCATTGTCGCTGATCGTCATGCCTGTCCTCGCTCGTGCCAAACGAGGGGTCGCGTCAAACCTGAAAAGTCGGGCAATGCATGCAGATTCGCGTCAGACCGATATCTGCGCCTATCTTTCGGCCATCTTACTCGGCGGATTATTGCTCAACGCTGCGTTCGGCTGGTGGTGGGCCGACCCGGCGGCCGCTCTCGTCATGGTCCCGATCATTGTGAAGGAAGGTATCGAAGGTCTCCGCGGCGAAACTTGCGACGACTGTTGTTAGCAGACGTTAGTAAAATGTGTAAATTACGTCT
>DASXPW010000150.1:0-2868 GCA_036493385.1 Pyrinomonadaceae bacterium | reverse complement strand
GAACAGGATATGCTCCGTGCTGACCATGCCGTACTTGGTATTTACGTTCGTCCCTTCGACGATCGGCAGCAGGTCTCTCTGCACACCCTCGCGCGAAACATCCGGGTTCCCTCCTGTCTCTCGCCCCGCGATCTTATCGACCTCATCGAGAAATATAATTCCCGCAGATTGCGTCTTATCCAGCGCCTGCCGGGTGATCTGTTCCATATCGACCAGCGCTTCCTGCTCGTCGCGAAGAAGGACCCGCCTGGCTTCAGCGATCTTCATCTTTCTCCGTACGGTCCTTGCCGGAAATAGATTGCCGAACATATCGCGCAGGTTGACACCCATCTCTTCCATTCCCTGCCCGCCGACAAAATCGATCGTGGCGTTCGAGCGGTCCTGGGTGTCGATATCGATCAGACGATCGTCGAGATCGCCGCGTCGAAGCTGTTCGCGGAGCTTTTCGCGGGTTCGCGATTGTGGTTGCTCGATCGAGTCGCTCTCCAACGGCGTCTGCACGCCATAGTTCGAGGACGGCAGCAGGATATCGAGCAGCTTTTCTTCAACATTTTCCTCGGCCCTTGCACGCACGCTTTCAAACGCCGCTTGCTTCGTCATATCGACGGCGACATCTGCCAGCTCGCGGATCATGCTTTCGACATCACGGCCGACATACCCGACCTCTGTAAATTTTGACGCCTCGATCTTGATGAATGGCGAATTCGCTAGCCGCGCAAGCCGCCGTGCGATCTCCGTTTTACCGACGCCGGTCGAGCCGATCATGAGGATGTTTTTCGGCAGAACGTCTTCGGCGATCTCGGGCGGGAGCTTTTGCCGGCGGATGCGGTTTCTCAGCGCCACGGCGACAGCGCGTTTCGCCGCCGATTGGCCAACGACATATTTGTCGAGCTGTTCGACTATCTGGCGAGGCGTCAGGTCGTCAAGGCTCTGTTTGGCTTGCGCGGCCGTTTCGCCGCCTAAATAGATCGCCATTTGTTATTCAAGCTCTTCGAGAACGATCTCGGAATTAGTATAAATGCAGATCTCGCCGGCTATCCGGAGCGCCTCTTTCGCGATCTCGCTCGCGGTCAGGTCCGTGTGCGTCATCAGCGCCCGCGCGGCGGCCAATGCAAAGTTGCTTCCCGATCCGACCGCAAGCAGCCCATCATCTGAAGAGATCACGTCTCCCTTTCCCGAGATAAGAAACGCGTCCGTTTTGTCTGCGACGATCAACAGCGCTTCGAGACTGCGCAAATATTTGTCGGTCCGCCAATCTTTGCTTAGCTCTATCGCCGCTCGCTCTAGCTGGCCCTGAAACTGTTCGAGCTTGGATTCGAATCTGGTCAGCAGGGTGAATGCATCCGCCGTCGAGCCCGCAAATCCCGCCAGGATGTCGCCTCCTGACAGCCGTCTGATCTTTCGGGCCTTTCCTTTGATCACCGTTTCACCAAGCGTTACTTGTCCGTCGCCGGCCATTGCAACCTTACCGTCGCGTCGGACAAGCAGAACGGTTGTGGACCGGATACGAGTGCTCTCAGATGTCGCTATTGCCATCGGGTGTTGTGTAGCCGAAAACCAGCTGAACCGATCGTCATCAGCACTCGTAAATACAGTGCGTCGCATCGATGTTCGCGTAAAGGAAAATCATAAAGCTTTAATTTCAAATGCTCAAATTGACATATTTGACCGCTTTGGCCGAACATTGAATCTTATGAATGCTCGGCCGCGAATAGGCATCACAATGCGCCTCGAGATCGAGACACGCCGGTTTTATCTTGGCCGCGACTACAGCGAGGCTGTCGAGGCAGCCGGTGCCATTCCAGTGCATTTGTCGCTGATCCCGGATGCGGAATACGTGGACGCCGCGGTCGAGGGGCTAGATGGCATATTGCTTCCCGGCAGCGACACGGATGTTGATCCGGCCTTGTACGGCGAAGAGCCGCACCCGAAGCTTGGGCGCGTCATCCCTGATAAGGACTCAATGGATCGGCTCGTTCTCGAAGCAGCCGACAAGCGCGGGCTTACCGTTCTCGCGATCTGTTACGGCATGCAGGCGCTTAATGTCTCACGAGGTGGCACGCTGATCCAGGACATAGATTCGCAGGTCGAGGGCGGGCTTAAACACGAGCAGGGAAAGCCTCTGGGTCGCACATCGCATTCGATCGAGGTCGATCGCGAGAGCCAGTTCGGTCGAATGAGGTCGATATCAAACAACGGCGATTCGCTGCGGGTGAACTCGCACCATCACCAAGCCGTTAACAAGGTTGGCGATGACCTGAGGGCGGTCGCATGGGCAAACGACGGTATCATTGAAAGCATCGAAGACACGCGTCCGGACCGGTTTATACTGGGCGTGCAGTGGCATCCGGAGCTTTCGTGGCGGACTGACGAGCTTTCAAAAGAGATATTTAGCGAGTTTGTAGCGAGGGCCCGGCGCGACTAAGCTGCGGTGTAACGTAACCTCTTTGTTTTCTATGAGTTATAGCAGAGAGTTAACGTTGAAGTAATACATTAGACGTGATTAATGTTGCACTTCTGATGTTATGCAAACACAGTCATTGCTTAATTTAGAGCCGAAAATTAAGCTAAGTTCGCGGTGTCGGCGTTCAGACCTTTAAAGACGAACATTAACTAGAAAAAGCACATTTTAAATGGAAAATCCCGTCATCGTCGGACTCATATCATGGTTTTTGCCTGGGGTCGGGCACATTGCGCAGCGCCGATTCAAGCGCGGCATCATTATCTTTGGCGTGATCTGGACAATGTTCATCATCTCGCTTGTTAGCGGCGGCCATTATTATCCGGGCTTCGATTTCAAGGATGGAATGCTTCTCTATCTACTGAATGTTTTCGCCCGGTTCGGCAACGGCCTCGGGGCGATCATTA
>DASXPW010000149.1:0-5717 GCA_036493385.1 Pyrinomonadaceae bacterium | reverse complement strand
GAGCGGCTACACGTCACGTTCAGTAAAGGACGAGATGCGGTCGAATCTGATCGCGAAGCTTCGCACGGGCGAGCGGCTTTTCCCCGGCGTCATCGGTTACGACGAATCAGTTGTGCCGCAGCTCGTAAATGCGCTCCTGGCCAAACATAATTTCATTTTGCTGGGCCTTCGAGGCCAGGCGAAAAGCCGGATCATCCGCCAGCTAACCGAGTTTCTTGATGAAGAAATTCCGATCATTGTCGGCTCAGAGGTCAACGACGATCCGTTTCGTCCGTTGAGCGCATACGGCCGTCAACGGATCACGCTGCATGGCGACGAGACCGAGATCGACTGGGTGCATCGGGATAATCGCTTTGTCGAAAAGCTGGCGACGCCGGACGTCACGATCGCGGATATTATCGGCGATGTCGACCCGATCAAGGCCGCCAAAGGTGGGCACCTGCTGTCGGACGAATTGACGATCCATTTCGGGCTGCTGCCGCGAGCGAATCGCGGCATATTTGCGATCAACGAGCTGCCCGATCTAGCGGGAAAGATACAGGTCGGCCTTTTCAACATTATGCAGGAGGGCGACGTGCAGATAAAGGGCTATCCGGTTCGTCTGCCGCTCGATGTGCTGTTGGTTTTTTCGGCAAATCCGGAAGATTACACCGCGCGGGGCAAGATCATTACGCCGCTAAAGGACCGCATCGGCGCCGAGATACAAACGCACTATCCGGCTAATGTTCAACTCGGGGCCGAGATCACAAAGCAAGAGGCGTGGACGCACCGCGAGGGATTTGACGATTTCACGGTTGAGATTCCTGAATTTATCAGTGAGACGATCGAGCAGATCGCCTTTGAGGCCCGCGACGATCAGCGGATCGATAAGCGTTCGGGCGTGTCGCAGCGATTTCCGATCACGGCGCTTGAGGCGGCGGTCTCAAACGCAGAGCGGCGGGCGTTGATAACCAATGAGCCGGAGATCGTGCCGCGAATTTCGGATATTTATGCCGCCATGCCGGCCATGACCGGAAAGATCGAGCTTGAATATGAGGGCGAGCAGATCGGTGCGAAACGCCTCACACGCGACCTGATCAAGAGCGCAACTGGTGTTATTTTCGAGGGGTTTTTCCTGGGCATAGATTTTTCGCCCGCGGTCCGATGGTTTGACGAGGGAAGCAAGCTTCTCTTGTCGGACGTTGCTTCGGCCGAGGAGTGCGTTGGCCTGCTGGAAAGCGTGCCCGATCTGATCGAATCAACGCTTGTGCCTCTCGAATTTCCCCGCACTGAAAAGGCAAAGCTCGTCTCAGCGTGTGAGTTTGTTCTCGAGGGCCTCTACGCGCAAAACAAGATCTCTCGCAACGAGGAAGGCGGTTACGAGGCTGTCACCAAAGCCAAACGCGACCGCCGCGGGATGATCTACGAAGATTTCACGGATGCAGAGGGCTATAACTAAAGGAAAAAAGGCCGCTCTGATCGAGCAGCCTTTCAACCTTCCCTTGTTCGTTCTTTCCCGTTTAGCGGTAAGCTCTGTAATACCGATGCGTTTTCGGATTCAGCTTGTAGGTGTAGAGTGCGCTACCACCGGCTCCGGCCAGCGTACCGATCAAGGCGCCCTTCCTGCCGCCGATCAGCCCGCCCAGCAAGGCTCCTGCTGCTGTACCGATACCGATATTGATCACGTTACGATGACGCTGATAAAAATTCGGCCGATTGTATGTTCGCGTAACTGTCGTGCGTGTCAGGTAACGTCTGGTTTGTGCGCTCGCCGATGTCGCTGTCGCAAACGGGATCATTACCGCCAGCATTGCCATCATTAAAAAGCTTGTGATGTATTTTTTCATTTTCTTGTCACCCCTCTTAAACTTTCCGGAAGCCCTTTCGGCTTCTCGCTGACCGAATATATCGCAACGGCCGTGCCAGACATGTAACTCAGGTAAATACGTTACTTATCGCGATGGCTTGTTCGACTCGCGGGTTTTCGCACACGATATCGTTAACGAATCAACGATAATGTGGGCGCAAAAAAGTCCCGATCGAAGACTTGTCGACCGGGACCGCAAGAACTGAGAATAACGCTTAGTACCGACGTCGTTTTGGGTGCAGTTTGTAAGTATAGAGCGCGCCTGCGCCGGCACCGCCGAGGATGCCGAGACCGACGCCGCGGCGTCCGCCTATCAATCCTCCGACAAGCGCGCCGGCGCCGGTCGCGATGCCGATGTTGATCATATTACGATGACGGCGATAGAAGCTCGGTCGGCGGGCGACATAGGCCGCCGTCCGATACCGCGTTGTGCGGTGATAGCGCGAAACGTGAGAGCGGCGATGATAACGCCGGCACGTACAGGTTGCCGCGTTCGCTGTCAGCGGCAGTCCGATAGCGAACACCAAAAACATCATTACGGTGACCAAAAACTTTTTCATATGAGATACCGTCCTTTCAAATATTTCAATTTGAGGAGAGATGTGTGCTAAGTTTTTGGAGAGAGCGGTAAAGCAACCAGGAGCATCTAAAGCATAACCTGATTTTTTGCGCAATGGCAACCCCATTTCTCAAAATGGAGCGAGATCTATGAAGTTTATAAGATACTCAAAATTTCGCGGTTTTGACGTCGCCGGCGTCGATCTAGGCAGTCTGATGGATGCTCTTTCGAACCAGATGCTCGACTCTGGTTTTCACGACGACTACTGGTGGACGCGGCAGCGAAACAAGCCGGACGACTCGCTCGATGCGCTGCGGCAAGCTATTCTTCAGGCCCTGCTCGAACAAGAGATACTCAGCGAACAGGACGTCGAGCAGATGCTTGCCGACAATGAAGACCAATTCAAGGGCTCAACGCTCGAGGAGCTTATCAACCAGCTTATCGAACGCCTGGTCGAAGAAGGTTACCTTAATCTCAAAGAAGTGCCGAGCGAGCAGCGCCGCGACACGCAACAGGGCGGCCAGGGCGAGATCGGCGAACCTCTGCCGCGAAACATCAAATTTGAAGTAACTGAAAAAGGACTTGATTTTCTCGGCTACAAGACGCTTCAGAAGCTCTTAGGCAGCCTCGGAAAATCGTCGATCGGACGCCATCAGACGCACTATCTTGACACGGGCGTCGAGGCGGCTCTCGCATCCAAACAATACGAATTTGGCGACACGATCAACCTCGACGTTAATGCGACCCTGCTCTCGGCGATCGCCCGCGAAGGCGTCCGCGTACCGTTAAACCTCGAGTACAGCGATCTGTATGTTCATCAGCAGGATTACAGCTCCTCATGCGCGACGGTCGTTATGCTCGATTGCTCGCATTCGATGATCCTGTATGGCGAGGACCGTTTTACGCCGGCGAAGAAGGTCGCGTTGGCCCTTGCACACCTTATTCGCACGCAATATCCCGGAGACAGCCTGAAGATCGTTCTTTTCCATGACAGTGCCGAGGAGTTGCCCATCGCAAAACTGGCTTCGACACAGGTCGGACCGTATCACACCAACACGGCAGAGGGTCTAAAGCTCGCTCGCCGCATTCTTATCGCCCAGCGAAAGGACATGCGCCAGATCGTAATGGTGACGGACGGCAAGCCGACCGCGGCTTTTATGGAGCCGTCGAACGCCGCTTATTTCGGCTATCGGAAATACTCGTCGCATGTTCCGGGCGAGAAGCGCCTGCTCTATAAAAACTCTATGGGCAATGACCCATTCGTTATGGCCGAGACGTTTAAGGAAGTCCAGGCCTGCCGAAAATCGGGCGTGATGATAAATACGTTCATGCTCGCCTCAGATTATTACCTGGTCGATTTCGTCAAGCGAATGACTGCAATGACGCGTGGCAAAGCATACTTTGCCAATCCCAATAACTTGACGCAGTTCGTTTTGATGGATTTTCTCAAGCGACGAACGAGCCGCGTGCGATAACCGCGAGACGCGATTTTAGTCAACGGCCAATGGCTCAGGATTCGGCAAATTAGTTTCTACGAAACCGTCTATTGAGTGTATGATGTCCCACACGGGAGGTGTGATCTATGCCATTTCAGGTATGTAACGGTGCGATGATGATGTGCACAATGGGTATGGCTCCCAGCAATCTTATCGTGCTGCCGATTCATAGAACGTTCACCGAAAATCAGCCGGCCGCAAACATAATGGACCACATACCTCTAGTGAATATCGCACCATTTGGTATGTGTATCAGCCCTGCCAATCCAATGGTTGCCGCGGCCACGGCAGCGGCGTTGGGCGTTTTGACGCCGATGCCATGCATCCCCGCCACGCCGGCCCCCTGGATCACCGGCGTCCCAACTGTTCTGCTCGATTATATGCCCACTTTGGACAACACCCACCAGCTCATGTGTACCTGGGCCGGTGTCATTACCTTCGTCACGCCGGGCGAGTTTACCGTCATGGTCCCTTAGCTCGATCCAGCCTCGCTATAATTCCGCGCCCGTCAGCTAAACCCAAGCGCCAATTATTTTTATTAGCGCGCCCGCCGTGCTAGACTGTCGGCGGCAGATCCCCATTTCCTTGATCCAATTCATAGATGCTTAAAGATCAGCTTAGCGAGCGTACATGGTTTTACGACCTCGAGTGGGTTCCGGATGCCGATGGTGCGCGGCGCCTTCTGGATCTGCCGCCCGATGTTGGCGAGCGTGAGGCAATGGAGGCCTTGTGGCAGTATTCCGGGGCTTCTCCCGAGCACAAACGTCCGTTTGTAAAGTATCTTTTTTCGAGGGTCGTCTCTATCGCATTCCTTTCACGAAATCTTGTCTTTGTCGATGGTTCGAAGACAGTTGAATTCAAGCTTCACTCCTTGCCAAAGCTGCCTTTGGAAGCTCCCGATTGCGATGAGGCTTATCTTATTGGCCGGTTTCTGCATTTTATCGGTGAGCGTGATCCGCATCTGGTCGGCTTTAATTCGGCGCAGTCCGACATACAGGTTTTGATCCAGCGCGGCCTGGTAAATGAGGTGACGGCCGAGAAATTCTGCTTGAGACCGGACAAGCCCTGGGAAGGCAGAGACTATTTTTACAAATACAGCGAAGAACACCTTGATCTGCTGGCTCTTTTTTCCAGGGGCAACGGTATGACACCGAAGCTTGACGAGCTGGCGAAGCTTTGCGGCTTTCCGGGCAAGATCGATGTCGACGGCAAGCAGGTCGTCGATCTCTGGCTCGCTCGCGACCTGGACAAGATCGTCAAGTACAACCAGATCGATGTATTGAACACCTACCTGGTGTGGCTGCGCGTCGTTTATTTTTGCGGAAAATTGCGCGACGATAAGTACTACGCCGAGCTGGATATTTTTCGTGATTTTTTAGAGTGCGAAGCAGCCAATGAAGGGAACGACCATATTCGCCAGTTTCTTGAGGTCTGGCCGGAATAGACTCAAACCGCATGATCAAGACGGGAGAAATCTACCACGAAAACTGTATCGAGACCTTAGAGCGCATGCCGGACGAGTTTCTCGATATGACGTTGACGAGCCCGCCATACGACGACCTGCGCGACTATAACGGCTACCATTTTCCGGTCGAAGAGATCGCCCGGCTGCTGCTAAAAAAGACAAAGAAGGGCGGCGTTGTCATCTGGGTAGTCGGCGACCGCACGGTTAGCGGCGATGAGACTCTCACCAGCTTCCAGCATGCGCTTGTTTTCAAAAAGGTCGGATTTAAAGTGCATGACACGATGATCTATCACAAGAAAAACCCGATCCCGAGTGACTGTGGCAAGCGTTATCGCCAGGCGTTTGAATACA
>DASXPW010000148.1:0-7773 GCA_036493385.1 Pyrinomonadaceae bacterium | reverse complement strand
TCGGCTAGATGGATTTCAAGGTGCAACGTTACGGGTGAAATTGCCTCATCTCGACACCTGGACCGAGAAACGCCGCGAAAATGCAGCCCGCTATCGCACACTGTTTACCGACGCAGGCTTGACTGAGCAGGTGACGATACCCGTCGAGCGTGAGAATTGTCGTCACATTTACAATCAATACGTCATACGTGTTCCTAATCGTCGCGACGAATTGCGAGTATATCTCACTGAGAACCAGGTCGGCTCCGATATTTATTATCCCGTCCCGCTGCATTTGCAGGAATGTTTTGCGTATCTCGGCTATCGCAGCGGCGATCTCCCCGAATCTGAACGCGCGGCGCGCGAGACACTCGCATTGCCGATCTATCCGGAGTTAAGACCGGAGCAGCAGGAATACGTCGTTGAGACGATCAGCAGATTCTTTCACTAGCGCATGCATGATCCCACGTTCATGATCAACGCACGCACCGCTCGCGGGCGGATGATGCTGGCCGCTGCTGTCGCCGTTTCATTTTTGTTGATATGGTTTGGGGTCCGTTGGCAAATAGGCTCGATGCTGGCAGAACTGACGTCACCAAGCGACCCGAATGCTAAATACATAGCCGAGACGGCCGAGGCCTTGGCTCCGCATGACCCGCAAGCCGCATGGTTGTCAGCCGAGACGCACAAGGATCTGCTCCAGCCTGAGAAAGTCGACCCGTCTATTTTCGGATTCGAGAGAACGGTCCGATCAAGTCCTAACGATTATCGATGGTGGATCGAGCTGGCGCGCATCAGGGCGCAGGCGGGCCAGACCGCACAAGCCGAAGAAGCCTTTCGCCAGGCACTCACGTTGGCGCCCTCGTATGCATTTCCGCATTGGCAACTTGGTAACTTTTTGCTGCGAGAGGCGCGGCCCGATGAGGCTTTCGGTGAGTTTAAACTCGCATCCGGAAACACACTTGCCTACCGTGACCAGATCTTTGCATTGGCGTGGGATTATTACGACCACGACCCGGCGAAACTCGAAGCGATCGCGGCCGATAGCCCCGACGTTCGCGTAAGCCTGGCGTTGTTTTACGCCGCCCGTGGTCAGGCGGCCGACTCTCTACGCGTTTGGAATACATTGACCGATGAGCAGAAGTCGGCAAATCCTCAGACCGCGAGGGTCATCGCTCAGGCGTTGACCGAGAAGAGGTTCTTTCTGCAGGGAATCGAATTCTCCAGACAGGTTGGTATCGACCCGGATTCGGAAGCCGAGCGCGTCACTAACGGCGATTTTGAGCAATCACTTGGCTCTCCCGATGAGAACTACTATGGCTGGAACGTCGAGCGTGGTGATGGCAAGGTCGAGGTCTCGCCCGATTCGTCTGTAAAACATGAAGGGAATCGGTCGCTCAAGATCAATTTTCGCACTTTTGTAAAACCGGAGATGTCCGATCCATGGCAGATCGTGGCGGCGGAACCCGGCACATCGTACGAATTATATTTCTGGGCGCGCACCGAGAACCTGCGAAGCGCCGGAATGCCGC
Source organism: Pyrinomonadaceae bacterium (assembly GCA_036493385.1). GTDB lineage: Bacteria > Acidobacteriota > Blastocatellia > Pyrinomonadales > Pyrinomonadaceae > OLB17. The sequence continues at coordinate 6,262 of DASXPW010000148.1, read as the reverse complement.
TGATTCAGATCGTTGACCCGGTCGATAACCGTCTCATCGCTGTGTCGCCGGCGATAAGTACAGGAACCAATGACTGGCAAGAGATCGAAATAGGATTTCAGGCGCCGTCGGATGTGGACGGGTTTGTTATCCGTCTGAGTCGGGCTTACTGCGGCGACACATGCCCGATCGTCGGGTTGCTTTGGCTCGATGATTTTCGACTTGTAAAGAGATCTTAGAGAGTATGACATTTGCCAATAAGGCAGCGTTTTTCCTCATCCTATTCGTCGTAGTCCTGACAACACTGCTGTATGGCGGAGTTCATCCGCCGGTACTGGCGCTCTTTTACCTCTTCGTGTCTTTGATCGCACTGCTTTGGGCGATCGATTGCGTCAAAACCGGCTCGATCCGGTTCAGCACAAGCCCGCTTCAATTGCCAATTTATGCCATTGCAGCTTATGGGTTTTTGCAGGCCGTACCATTCGGCTCATATAGTGAAGCAGGTCTCATCGACATTCCTCGAACTATCTCTCTTGACCCATTCTCGACCGAGGTCAACGCCCTGCATTTTCTGGCACTTGGCCTCTTCTTTTCGCTTGCTCTGACGTTATTGGACGGAGCAAACAAAATTCGGCGAGCAGTAACGTTCATTACGATCTTTGGATTTATTTTCGCGTTTTACGCGATCTTGCAAGGCGTGTTGAGCCCGATGAAGATCTATGGGGTTTACGAGCGGCAATTTGCGCAGCCATACGGGTCCTTTGTGAACCGGCATAATTTTGCCGCATACATGGAGTTGACGATCGCATTGCCGCTTGGCCTGCTTCTGACAGGCGCAATAAAACGCGACCAACGCTTACTTTATCTAACTGCTATTGTTCTAATGGCCGTGGCTCTTTTTTTGAGCGGTTCGCGCGGCGGGCTTGTCGCACTATTGGCGGAAGTTTTGCTCGCGATCGTTTTGACAACGCCGATCCGGGGAACAAAGCCGTTTGCGGTAAGGCTCGCGCTTGGGGCTGCTATCTTGATCGCCGTTGTTGTCGGAACCATTCTTGTTGGAGGAGACACGTCTCTGACGCGGATCGCCGAAACCGCCGCCTCGCAAGACGTAACGACCGATCGAACGCATATCTGGGCGGTGTCGCTCGACGTGATAAAGCAGAATTTTCCCTTTGGTGCGGGGCTCGGAGCGTTTGGCGTTGCATATACACGAACCGACGGCCGCAGCGGTCTGGCGCGTGTCGAGCAGGCGCATAACGATTATCTGCAAACGCTTGCCGATGCAGGAATTGTTGGGGCTCTGATCGGCGGCGCGTTCTTATTCTTTCTATTTCGAGCCGCAAGGCGCAGTATTTACCGGAACAACAGGTTTCGTCGGGGTGTCGCGGTCGGTGCGGTCGTTGGCATCTTTGGCGTTCTCGTGCACAGCATTTTTGATTTTGTGCTCCACACGACCGCCATTACTTTGCTGTTCCTTATGCTTGCCGCGCTCTTAGTTGCCGCCGGCAAAAGATATGACGACGACATTCATGAGCCGCGTCATGCCGGCTCCCGTCGAAAGGGAAGCGTTCACTCATTGCGACCAATATCATGACGGCGGCTGCGATTCAATACTCGCGGAAATTGGGCGTGGACGCGGGCGAAAGATGGAGATGAGATACCAGATCAATCCGTGCGAAACATAGGCGGCGGCCAAGATCAGCAGGGCATATCGCGAATACAGCCAGACAGACATTCCGAGCGCAGCAATCACGAGGATAATGTGGAAATTGCGTCGGCCCGTGCCGAGGTTCTTAAAGCTGGTGTACTTTAAGGTGCTGACCATGAGGATTCCAAGTACCGCTATCAGTGTCATAGCCATGATGGCGTAAAATCGCGGCCATTCGTCGGTGTATGCAGTCAGGGGACGAGGCGCGAAATGCACAATCGCTGCAAGCAGGCCCGCGGCCGGCGGTATCGGAAGCCCGACAAAGTTTTTTTTATCGATCTTCGGCGTTCCCTCGATCAGTACGCGCGGCCGCGTGGCCTGAATGTTAAATCGCGCCAGCCGGAAAGTTCCGCACATCAGATACATGAAGAGCAGAAATACGCCGAACCGATATTCGGAACTGCCTTCGGCCATCACGGGGGCTATCGCCCAACTGTACATGAGCGCAACCGGCGCGATGCCAAATGTCAGGACGTCTGCGAGCGAATCGAACTGAACTCCGATCTCGGTCGCGGTCCGCGTCATGCGAGCGACCCGGCCATCCAGCGTGTCAAACAAGATCGCGAGTCCGATGGCGATCGCTGCGTAATTGAAGTATTTTGCGGACTGGTCGACACTCGTCGTGGCGACCTGGAATCCCCGCATTGAATAGAGCACCGCCAAAAAGCCCATGCCGACGTTCGCCGCCGTGAACATCGTCGGAATGACGTAGAGGCCCTTCTTTATTCCGCGGTGAGGGGGGCTTTCCGGTTGCACTGACAATTCGTCTGACATGAAATGGATTTGCGCGAGGGCCTTACTCAGAACCGACGTCGGATGGAGCGATCCGACCGAGGATCGTTTCGCCGCCTTTGACCTTATCGCCGATCTTTACGGCGAGCGTTGCTTCCGGCGGCATTAGTACGTCAGTTCGGCTGCTGAACTTTATCAAGCCAAATTTCTCTCCGACCGTGAGATTATCGCCCGCTTTTGCGCGACAAACAATTCGTCGAGCAAGTATCCCAGCGATCTGCGTACAGACGACGGTCATTCTATCGTTCTCGATCGTCAGCGAATTTCGCTCATTGACGAAACTAGCCTCATTCTTTGTCGCTGGAAGTTTTTTCCCGCGAATATATTCAACGCCGGTGATGCGACCGGTGATCGGGGCCCGATTAATATGCACGTTCAAAGGCGAGAGAAAAACGCTGACAAACTTGCCTGCATCATTCTGCTCGATTCGCGTCACGGTCCCGTCAGCGGCCGAAACGATGAGGTCAGGATCTGTTGGTGGAACGCGACGCGGGTCGCGAAAGAAAAAGCCCATGAAGGCGGCAACGAGAACGAAAAACACCGCCGGCGCCCAAAGCCAAAACAGCGCAAAGCCGACCGCAACAATCAACGGCACAAGAATGAACGGGATTCCCTCTCGGGCGAGCATAAATAAAAAGGATACAGGATTTTAAGCCATTTGCAGAAAGCACCCACCGCGCAAAAGAGCCCGGCGTCGGTAAACACCGGGCTAAAGGAGGATCGCATGAAGAAAGCTCTCTAACGGACCGGGTTGTCCTTTGCGTAGCTGTATGCACACCAGGCCGCGATCAAATGAACGATCCAGCCAAGTGTTCCGGCCGACCCGATCCACGAAAACCCAGTAAAGATAAGCCAGATGATCCCTACGAGCACACGGCCGTTATAGATCTGTCCCAGCCCTGGTATTAATAGACTTAATATTCCTGCTAAAACGGGTTCACGCATTTTGTTAGTTCGCCTCCATGTTCATTTGTACGACCGGCGGGTCGATTTGTTCGAAATATTTTGAGCTACCATTCGTTCACTATTTTTCAATTCCCGGCCGTGAGGTGTCGTTCGATCTATTGGTGTGAGCCGAAAAAGGTCGGTCAGATTGACCTCAACTCCTTAAGCGCATGATTAAGTTCAATCGCAATTATAATCCTTGACACAAAATCTGCCGCCAGCGTAATATGCTGATTAGCATTTGATGCGGCTACATGGTTTCGCCGGGTCCGACGCCGCAATGCTAAATGAAGTGTTTAAGGTATTAAGCACTTTTCCCGATCAGGGAGCTCTCAAGTTCACCAACGGAATCAACAGCGGAAAGCGGGCGGGACACATGAAAGTGGGGTCTGAGGTATGCCTGTGCATCGCTGTCAACGGTCCGGGGATCTTTGAATATGAACGAGGCTGACAAGATCCACTTGCCGGTCCTTGTCGAAGAAATGGTTGCGGCCCTCGAACTTAAAAGAGGCAGCATGATCATTGATGCGACAGTGGGCCTGGGCGGCCATTCGGCAGCGATTCTCGAACGTGAGCCTACCGCGGTCGTGGTCGGCGTCGATCAGGATGAGAGCGCACTTAAGATCGCGCGAGAACGTCTCGAGGCATTTGGTCCGAGATTTCGAGGATTTCACGGCAATTTCTCCGAGATCGGAGCAATATCGGCTGAGGCTGGCATCGCCGGAGTCGACGGGGTCATTGCCGATCTAGGCGTCTCGTCACTTCAGCTTGATGATTCCGAGCGGGGTTTCAGCTTTCGTTACGATGCTCCCCTTGATATGCGGATGGATCGAAGCTCACCGGCCCCGACTGCCGCCGAGCTTCTTGAGACGCTAGGTGAAGAGGAAATTGCCAACCTTATTTATAAGTATGGCGAGGAAAGAAAATCACGGCGGGTAGCAAAAAGGATCGTTGAAAGGCGAGATCAAGGCAGGCCGGTCCGAACAACGGCCGATCTCGCAAACCTCGTTGAAAAGGCGATCGGAAGATCGCCAAAAGACAAGATACATCCGGCGACGCGATCGTTCCAGGCGTTACGGATAGCGGTAAATGACGAACTGGGGATACTGGAACGGTTTATAGAGAGTTCGGTAGATCTTTTGAAAACGAACGGTCGGCTTTGCGTGATCACTTTCCATTCTCTCGAGGACAGGATCGTAAAGCAGACATTCCAGAAGCTTTCAGGCAAATGTCAGTGCCCGCCGCGCATTCCGCAGTGCATCTGCGGTGCGACGAAACGGGTCACTGTGCTGACGAGGAAACCGATCATCCCGACCGACACCGAGATGAGGGAAAATCCGCGTTCCCGAAGCGCGAAATTAAGGGTCTGCCAAAAGCTTTCTGAGCCCTAAATATCCCGGTTTTTTCATGGAGAACGAATGAAAACCAATCGTAAACCTGCCCCAACCATCAGCCGCCAAGCCCCCCGGCGGCGACCGCATTGGCAATACTATTTTGCTGCGGTGGTCTGCTGCTCGGTGTTGGTCGCCGGATTCTTCTTTGCCGCGCGCCAGCACTTTTCCTCAATGGAATATGGTCTACAAAACTCGCGACTCCGCCGCCAGCTCGATGAGCTGCAAGCCGAGAAACGAAGATTGCTTCTCAATCGTGAGGTGACGCTCACGCCGGCTGAGCTGCGGAAAGCGGTACGAAGAGTCGGTTTTGTCGACGATACCGACGAGATCAAGAATTCACCTGCGAAGGATGAGATCGCGTCCACGCCGAAAACAATCGTTAAAACCGCGAGCGCCACACGCTCAGACGCTGCGCCGGTAGACAAAAAGGTCGTTCCGACGGTTATCAATGCGCCGGTAAACAGGCCCCCATCTGCGATCAAGCAGGCAAAGCGCGAGATCGCGTCAGTTACTAAGGACCGAACCTAAGCCGCAGTCGATCGTGCCATGAGACAAATCACTTCCTTGCGCCCAAAATCCAAGCGAAAGCCTGAGGACCTGCGAAAGGTACTGTTTACGCGGTTCATGATGATCGTGGCGGCGTTTCTGCTTTGGATCGGCGGAATAAGTGTTCGGCTTGTACACCTTCAGGTAAGCCAGCACGAATACTTGAGGGACAAGGCGCTCAGTCAGCGTCTCAACATTAAAAAGACGAAGCTTATGCGCGGCACGATCTATGACCGCAACGGCAGTGTCTTGGCGATGAGCGTGCGGGCCCACACGCTTTATGCCGACCCGAGCGAGATCGATGATGTAAACTGGGCTGCCCGCACGATCGCAAAGGCTGCCGGTCTGAACGCGCAGCAGATCACCTCTCAGCTAACTCAAGCAAAAGCCGGCGGCAAGCGGTACGTTGCTCTATCACGACGAGTAGACGAGGATAATTTCAAACGCGTCAACAAAGCTCTCTTCGATCCAGACCTGAAAAAAGCTGATGAACCGAAGTTTGCCGGTCTTCATTGGGATGACGACCAGAAGCGGAGCTATCCATATCGTTCGCTTGCGTCCCAGACGATCGGATTTGCTAACGCCGACGACACGGGCCAGGCAGGGATCGAGCAATCAAGAAACGACATGCTCGAGGGTGACCTTGTAAAAAGCATCCAGGAACGCGACCGGCTTGGCCGCGTTTACGATGAGACGGTAACCGAACGACAGCCGCCGGACGACATCGTTTTGACGATAGACAAATCAATGCAGCTCATAACCGAGCAGGCATTGGCCGAAGGCGTGGCCAACGCGCAAGCACGCGCGGGAATGGCGATCGTTCTCGATCCCGCAACCGGCGAAATCCTGGCGATCGCAAATGCTCCATCGTTCGATCCGGAAAATATGAAGGACGGGA
>DASXPW010000147.1:0-8484 GCA_036493385.1 Pyrinomonadaceae bacterium | reverse complement strand
CAGTGGCCGCCGCCAACTATAAATAGGTCGTTCTTTGCTCCTAGCTGTTCGCCGAATTCGAAATCTGCTTCGGACAGCCGCGTGAATTTGAAATCGTCTTCAGTCCGGTTTTTAGGCGGCTCGACTCTGAATGATTCCGATGTTAGGTACAGATACGAGCCGTCTCGGTCTTCCGCGCCCCTGATCGCGGCTTTGACCTGTTCAAGATCGGATGGGGTGAGCATTTTGAAAATAACCGTCTGCTTGCCGGAGCAGATCATCCCGCTCGCGTTTGTGACGTTTTTGCGGTGGACCCGGTCGACAGAGGATCCTGTGGCTGTCGCTCCAGGTTCTGACAAGATGCGCTGCGCGTGATCAACCAGATTCACCTCCATCACGCCGCCCCCGATGCTGCCGAGTAGTTCGCCGTCGTCGGCAACCGCCATTTTATAACCCGGCCGGCCGGGACTCGAACCTGAACTGGTCGCGACGACCAATAGCACCACACGCCGACCGCAGCTTAGCCGCTCGGCAACGAACTGCCACAATACAAGTTCTTTGTTCACGAAAAAATAATACCGCAGGTCGAAATTACCTGCGGTATCGTGTGCACGATCAAACGCGCCCTGCGCATCGAACTCGGGCTAAACAACTCCCACTTATTGAACCGTAAACTGAACTATCTTTAACTGCGGCTGACGGCTTGAGACGTTGTACGTCAGCACTTCCATCACGACGGCATCACCGGGTTTCAACTTCGAAACGATCGCATTGAACGATTTAAGATCGATCACGTTCTCACGATTGATGCGGCGGATCAGGTCGCCCTCACTAAAAGCCTCGGCCCCGCTCGAAAGCTTGACGTCGGCGACATAGCTCTCGGGATTCACTTCTTTTACGACAACGCCCTTCAGACCTTCGAGCTTGTAGCTTGTGGCCAGCGACGGCGAGAGATCAGCAAGCGTGAGCCCAAACGTATTCGGGCCCTTTGGCGGATCGCCGCCAAGCCGTCGTCGGTCGGAATCAGGACCGCTCGCGCGACTGGCGATCGGTCGCTCGCCCAAATGGATCGTGGTCGCCTTGCGTTCGAGATTACTGCCGTTTTCACGAAGAAACGTCATCGCAATGGCTTCGTCCGGCGATGCGGCAGACACCTTCGTAATAAGGTCGGTCGCGCTTTCGACCGGCTTACCCCCGAAATCGACGATAACATCGCCGACCTGCAGGCCCGCTAGACCGGCCGCGCTTTGCCGATCGGTAACCTGAGTTATGATCGCGCCCTGCGCTCCGTCGAGTCCGTAAACCTTTGCGAACTCGGGCTTGACCGACTCAAGCGTAACTCCGAGATAACCGCGTCGGACCTTCCCGGTTTTCACTATTTGCTGGTAAACATTACCGGCCTCATTTGATGGAAATGCAAATCCGACGCCGTTGTAATCGCCGGTCGACGTAGCGATCTGAGAATTGATACCGATCACGTCGCCGTCCATATTGACGAGCGGACCGCCTGAGTTCCCTTTGTTGATCGCAGCATCTGTTTGGATAAATCGCTGGAAGGGTGAGCCTTGCGGCGTCTCTCGTTTTGTTTGCGAAACGATACCGGCCGTTACCGTACGCGTCAGGCCGAACGGAGATCCGACGGCAAGCACCCAGTCGCCAACGCGAGCGTTATCGGAATTGCCAAGTTTTACATATGGCAGGTCGTGATTCGTCTCGACTTTGATCACGGCAAGGTCGGTATCTTCATCAATGCCGATGACTTTCGCGGCTAGTTCTTCACCGGAATCAAGTTTCACAGTGATCCGTGCGGCGTCATCGATGACGTGAGCATTTGTCAGGATGTAACCCGCCGGATCAACGATGAAACCGCTGCCAACGGCGTAGACTGGCCGCCGCTGCATCTGCCGACGAAAGAAATCCATGATGTCGCCAGATTCTCCCGGCGCAGTTTCACCCTTTGCGGTGATCTCTGGCATCTTCCCTTTGGTGTCGATGCTGACGACGGCCGGCTGCACCTTTTTCGCAATGTCGGCAAACGTGTCGGAAAGCGCCTGAGGCGAAGCCGTGGAAGACATTTTCGCCGGCGCGTTCTGCGCCGTCAGGCCCAGCGGAGCGACCAGGAACAAAAACAACGTCAACCCGGCGTACCGCAGGTCAAACTGCAAACGCTTCCCAATGCGTGTCATAAAAATCTCCCTAAATTCAAGATGCCGCAGTACGTTAGTGTGGTTGCAAGCATAGCAAAGCCCATGACTCTCCGTAAAGGAAGTCACATGTGCAACATAACCTTCAAAACCCCAGTGTCAGCGGCCCGATGCATCGCCGCGACACCGTCAGCGAGCAGAAATTCATCGCTCAACAGGTCTTCAACCTCGATCGAAGCGTTTGACAGCAATTCAAGTGCCGGACCGAAACGTCCACAGCGCGAACCGACGATCGTGATCTCGTCGACCACGACCCTGGTCGCATTCCATGTCGGAGTGCCGTGAAATGTTGATTTCAAAACCACTTTGCCGCGCGGACGGGCCATATCGAGAGCTGTCGAAAAGCCTGATTCTGAGCCGCTCGCCTCGATAACAATGTCAAACGAACGCATAATTTCATCGATCTCGTCGAGCATGATGCCTGTAACGTTTCCGTACTTTTCGGCTACATCGAGTTTGCCCCGGTGTTTGCCTATGAGGGTCAGCCCATCACTTCGCCCGGACAAACTCCGGGCACAAAGTATTCCCAGTTTTCCGTCACCAACCACGGCAACCCTCGTGGCCTGTGTTATATCGACTTGCTCCGTTATGCCGTATGCCGCCGCGAGCGGTTCGACAAAAACTGCTTCGACGTCTGAAATTGCGTCTGGCACCTCAAGCAAATTTTCGACCGGCAGCCTCAGAAATTCGGCATGCGCACCGTCGCGGCCATGAATACCCAAGACGGTCCGGTTCGGGCAATGACGCGGATCGCCGGTTCGACACAACGTGCATTGTCCGCAGCCGGCATTGATCTCACCGACAACACGCTTACCTACCCAACCGCTCTCGTTCGACGCCTGTTCCACGACTCCGACAAACTCGTGGCCGATCGTTCCCTCAAATCCGGCATATCCCCGCGCGATCTCAAGATCGGTATTACAGATGCCGGACCTTAAGACGCGGACGAGGGCCTCGCCGTCAGCTTCGGGTTTTGCGACGTCTTTGACGTCCACCCGGCCGGCATTGACTCTAAGCGCCTTCATTTTCGCCAAACTCCAGAATATACGCCTGGTCGCAACGCGGCGTATGAATCACGTCGACCGGCGTAAAACCGAACCCTTCGTAAAGATGCACCGCCTGTTTTAGAACGCGAGCTGTTTCAAGATAAACGCGCAAATACCCCATATTTCTAGCTTTTTCTAGCGTCCGCCCGAGCAATTTCCGCCCGAGACCCAGACCGCGAATTGACCGTGCAAAATACATTTTCCGTAGCTCGATCGTATCGGCATCGAGCGGATAAAGCCCGATCGTGCCAAGAATGTCTCCGTCGCCGTCAACGAGCACCTCAAACAGGCCGCCGCGATCTGTATAATTTGCCTCGATGTCCGTGAGGTCGCGATCGGTGCCTTCCGGATCGGGCGCGAGGTCATACTCGGCCAGCACGCAGTAAACAAGGCCCTGGACGGCAAGGCAATCATCGTTTGTTGCCATTCTGATGGTGATGCCGTCGCGAAGTATCTCGATCATTTGTTTATGTGTAACGCGTTCAAATCTTTACGCAAGGACCTTCACCGTGTCGAAAGCTTTATGAAGTTTCGCTAATCATACGACGATCGCCTATGAATATTAAGTTAATAAAATATAGACAAAATTTACATTTGACGAGTCGAAAACTATACTCCTAGAGAACTTCATTTACGGAATTTTAGAACTAATGCGACATATATTTTTCTGCACTTTTTTGACCGCGATCGGCGTAATGATCCTCGCCTGCGGTCAACCTGCGGCCAAGACATACGACGACTCGCCAACCGGTGCCTATAAGCGGCTTTTCGACGCCGTTAAAAGCAAGAACACCGACGCAATAAGAGCTGTCATGAGTAAGAAAACGCTCGAGACCGCGAATATGATGTCCGCTCAGTGGAAAAGGCCGCTTGAGACGGTCCTCGAGAATGGGATGGAGGAGTCGACCTTCTCGCCAACGCTGCCACAGATCCGCGACGAGCGAGTTAAAGGGGATGCGGGTGCCGTCGAGGTATATAACGCCAAACAGAAAGGTTGGGAAGATGTACCATTCATTCGCGAAGACGGTGTCTGGAAACTAGCGATCGGCGATATGATGGCTGGCTCCTACGAGTTGCCCGGCGAAAGCGAGTCACAAAAGGAGCAAGAAGCGGCTAACGCGGTGACCAACAATATGATCCCGTTGAACGCGAATACCAATGTCAATACGAACACGATAAAACCGATCGTCCCGAAGCCGGCGTCAAATATGATGAATGGCAACGTCACACGGCCGGCACCGAACAAATGATCTCGGCTGAAAGTATCGAGGCGATCATCGCTCAATACGACAAATTCGGATGGCGGCTGCGACGAGTCTTACTCACTCGAGAGTTGAGAGATAGGCTCGGACATGCCGCCGAAGAGATGTTTGGTAATGCCGAGATGGTCGATTCCGACATCGACACAGCCTGGTTCTCGCGCCCTTCTCCTGAGCATGGTGTCGCATGGGAAATACGGCGCCTCGACGACTTTCCGTTTGCGCTTGTGGAGGTGATAGATATCGACGCCGATCCCGACACGATCGAGGAGGTCCGCGCAAGCTTGGAAAGTGACCTGCGCGACCGCATTGGGAACCCGGTGCCGGGACATTAGGCGAAAGTTGCTTGACACGATGCGCTTTCGGGTAGCAAACTTATCCTGTTGAAATGATGATCAAAGATCTCGGTGGAAGGATCGCCAGCGTTTGGGAAGGCCTGCGACCAATAACCCGGGAGATGCTGGTCGTAGCACTCAAAAACGGTACACCAGTTAGCCCGAGCCCGAAATTACCCAAATTTTCTTACGATGCTCACGCGGATTGGGAGCTGAGTCGTCTCTTGTCGGCCCTCGACGAACAGTCGAAGAGCGCCGAGCTGCATCAGGATGTCGAAAAGCTTGGTGAGGTCCGGCATCTCGCCGAAACTTGCGCGAGCCTGCTCGAAGCGCAATCAGGATCGGCCGAGGTTTTCATCCAACTTGCCCAGCGTGCGCTGCGTGGTCACGATTACAAAAAGCTCGATGAACTTGGTGATCTTCTCTCTCGGCAGTTTTCAGTGGGTGAGATCGCAGAGGTCATACGCCAGACCGATTCGCCTCAGATCCGCGCTATCGCGTACGAGACGCTGGCGACATTGCCGGTGCAATCGATCGCAATGCTTCTCGACGATTCCCTATACGCGGACATCGCCGCCGCCGCGCTCGAGCAGAAGGCGTTCGAATACGAATCGGATGAGGCGCGTGACGTGCTTGACCAGTTTGACGCCGAAAATATGGCCCGCGGCGAATAAGATCTTTCGAAGCATTGCTTTACCCGGCGAGAAATGCCTCGCCGGTTTTTTCTTTGAAGCGAAGCGGGTACATCGGAAAACGCGATGTTAGCTCCGCCACCTCGCCGCGGATACGCTGCTTTACCTCTTCAGACTCTGGCTCGCGAATGACCGCCGCGATCATTTCGCCGATATGCCGCATTTCGGCTTCCTTCATTCCGCGGGTCGTCAACGCCGGCGTTCCTAGACGAATCCCGGAGGCAACAAAAGGTTTGTTGGTGTCGAAAGGGATGGTGTTTTTATTGACCGTTATTTGTACGTCATCGAGCGCCTTCTCTGCGGCCTTTCCGGTAATGCCTTTTCCGTCCATAAAAACATCGACGAGTATCAGATGATTGTCCGTGCCGCCGGAAACCAGACGCAGACCGGCCGTACCGAGCGTCTCGGCAAGAGCCTTTGCATTTGAAACGATCTGTTTCTGATAGGTTTTGAAATCATCTCGCAACGCCTCACCGAACGAGACCGCCTTTGCCGCAATAATGTGCACAAGCGGTCCGCCCTGAACGCCGGGGAAAACGCTTCGATCAACATCCTTTGCAAACTCTTCGCGACAAAGAATGAGTCCGCCGCGCGGCCCTCGCAAAGTCTTATGCGTCGTTGTCGTTACAAATTCGCAATGCGGAATGGGTGATGGATGGAGATCCGCGACAACAAGACCCGCGATGTGCGCGATATCGGCCATCACTTTGGCTCCCACACTTCGTGCGATCTCGCCGATCCGTTTGAAATCGATCGTTCGCGGGTAGGCAGACGCGCCGCAGATAAGGAGCTTTGGCCGATGCTCCTCGGCTATTTTTTGCAGCTCGTCATAATCGATCTGCTCAGTGTCGCGACGGACACCGTAATCGGCAACCTTGTAATTGATGCCGGAAAAATTTAATGGATGACCGTGCGTGAGATGACCGCCGTGCGAGAGATTCATTCCCAGGATCTGATCGCCGTGCTCGAGCGCCGTCATCAAAACAGACATATTCGCCTGCGCGCCCGAGTGCGGCTGCACATTGGCATGTTCGGCGCCGAACATCTGCTTGGCACGATCGATCGCTGCTTGCTCAACCACATCGGCAAACTCGCATCCGCCGTAGTATCTCTTGCCCGGATAGCCCTCGGCATATTTGTTGGTAAAAACCGTGCCCATCGCCTGAAGCACGGCTTCGGACACAAAGTTTTCGGAAGCGATCAGCTCAAGCCCATTCGTTTGCCGCCGAACCTCGTCGTCAATAGCATCGCTGATCAGCGGATCGGCCTCGGAGATATTTTCAGTGAAAAAACTCTTCATTTTACCTATTCGCGCGATTCCGAATCGCCTCCGTTAACAGTCACCATCGCTTTTCTAAATCGAAGAGCGAGAACCAAACACATCACGAAACCCAAAGAAGAAAATAATTGGACTATTGTCGTGAAGTATAGGTTCATCCGATCTAAATCGTCCCGCAGTCGATTTACTTCGCGCCTAATTTGCTCAATATCACCAGACTGATCTTCTTCATGCTTTACAACATCCGCAAGAGAGCTGACATTGTCCACTTTTTTGATCTCAAGGTCTTCTACACGAGAATATGATGAAACGTAAGGTCTAAAGATCGGCAGGATAAAGAAAATAACACCCAAACCGATCGACGCAAACATCCGTATCCGGGCCGTCGTCTGTTTCTCGGGCAAGGCCACGCCCGATGTCAGGCCGTAGACGATCAATAGAAGCGCCAGGCCCACAGCGCCAAGAAACCACCACACAAAGTTGTCATGAGTACTATCCAGCATTCTTCATAATATCCGCCCCATAAAACTCATGCAGGAGGAAACGAGCGAGTTCGGGCTTTGAAAGGCCTTGCGGCGCTCGGCTCAAGGCAAAGGCTTTTGCGAGCTCAAACATCTCTCCGCATTTTCGGAATCGCTCCTCCTCGGGAAGACTCATCCAAATTCTCTGTTGAATGGCTCTTACTTCTCTATTCGTGTCTTCCATTTTTCGAATTCCGCCCAAACTTTGCTCAAATCAAGTCGTTCGATCTGTTCGTCAAGAACATCTTGCTCGACACCGCTTTCAATAAGATTCCGAAGATCCAGAAATTGTTTTTCCGAAAGCGAATCTTTGGCCCATGCAAGTTTCGACAGTATAAGGTCCTCTTTCGAAATGACCCAAAAACCGATCCCGTCTATTTCGGTCTTGCGACGCCTTTCAAACTTCTCCGCTTCAACTCCGGTTGCCTTCTTGATTATACAATCAACCTTCACGCCGTTGTTTAGATCGAGAATATTAAACATCCGACTGCGGGCTACTGCGTTCCTTATCGAGGTCTCGTCAACGTAATAGTCCGGCAAGAACTTTGCCTCAAATCGTCCGGCATCTTGGGTCGATATTTCAATAACGGCGTCAATATCGTATGTGAGACGACCAGTCGCATACGAATGCATCGCAAAAGAGCCGGTTATCATATATTGGATTCCGAGTTCGTCGAGTCGCTGTACAAAATCCTTAAGCGTCTCGACCATTGAGTTTTGCGTGATCATGTCGTGTCGCTAGTTCACCATCGAACTAAACGCAGCTTCATCAATAACTTGGACTCCGAGACTCTCAGCCTTTGCCAACTTTGATCCCGCGTCGTCGCCGGCGACAACGTAATCAGTTTTCTTGCTGACCGACGATGACACGCGGCCGCCGCGGTCCTCGATAAGTTTGGCGGCTTCGTCGCGGGTGTAGTTTTCGAGTTTGCCGGTCAAAACGAAGGTCTTTCCGACGAAGCGTTCATCGAGCATCTTGCCGCGGCCGTCGATCTCCATTTTGACCCCCTCGTTTTTGAGACGCTTTATGAGATCGATGTGCAGCGGATTTTGAAACCATTCGTAAACGCTCACTGCAACCGTCGGACCGACTTCGTGTATCGCACTCAGCTCTTCAACCGACGCCGCGGCCAGACGGTCGATATCGCAGAAATGGTTCGCTAGTATTT
>DASXPW010000146.1:0-10879 GCA_036493385.1 Pyrinomonadaceae bacterium | reverse complement strand
TCGCTGATCACCCGCGAGCGACAAAATCTCGGCTCAACGCAAAGCTGCGGTGTTGAAGCAGACGGCCAGATCCGGCCAGGACATGATCTCGAATTTTCGGCAGGATATTTGTTCGTCGACGCGCGTGTTAAGAGCTTTCCAGCGGATCATTCTCTTGAAGCCCTGCGCGTTCCTCAGGTCGCGAGAAATCAATTCACCGCTTCAATGCGATATATGAATCCGAAGATCGGCTCAGTGAACTTGCAGCTTCGAGCGGTAGGTTCGCAGTTTGACGACGATCAAAATCAATTTCGGCTGGCAGGATTTGCGGCGGTCGATCTGTATGCCTCGCGTGGATTGAAAAACTTCCTCGATGTCTTTTTCGCGGCTGAGAATATTTTTAACCATCGGATCGAGGCCGGTCGGACGCCTATCGTGACACTAACCGGCTTGCGCACCGTTCGTGTAGGTTTGAAGCTATCGCTGCATCGGCGTTAGCGTTTTATTGCTCGAGGTGCGGTGAAGTAAGTATGCCGCAAAGTTTTTCAAGATCGATGTTGCCGCCCGAAACAATACATACGATCTTCCCCGTTCCTGCCTGACCTGAAAGCGCACACGCGACGGGAGTTGCACCGGCGCCTTCGGCGATCACACGATTGCGTTCAGCTAAGAGTCGAAGGGCCTCGGCGATCTCGGCGAGAGTCGCCGTAAGCGCTCCATCGAGCAGCGCCTGTGCCCGTTCGAGCATCTGCGGGAAGACGCTCTTGGCGCCGATGCCGTCGACAAATGACGGCGTATAATCGACCGTCTGGGGCGAGCCGGCAGCGAGTGAGGCCGCAAGCGGCGCGGCGGTCGCAGCCTCGGCAGCGTAGATCTTCACTGAAGGCTTTAACTCGCGAAGCGCGGCCGCTATGCCACACGCCAGCCCGCCTCCGCCCCACGGGATCACGACCGCATCGACATCTGGCAGATCTTCGATGATCTCAAGGCCGATCGTCCCATTTCCCGCCATTACGTCGATATCGTCAAAAGCATGCACGAACGCCGCGTCGATGCCCGGGTACGAGCGCTCCTGAAACACGCGCCACCACTCCTCAAAAGGTGCTCTGATAACGCGCCCGCCAAGCCGTTCGATGGCTTTGATCTTTGTTTGCGGTGCGGTGTCGGGAGCAATGACCGTGCATGGAATGTTCAATTCCCTCGCTTGCCACGCAACGCCCTGGGCCATGTTTCCGGCCGATGCGGTCAGGACCCCCTTTTTGAGGTCGTCCGGAGGCATTCGGCATATCGCATTTGCCGCACCTCGGATCTTGAACGACCCGATCGGCTGCAGATTTTCGAGCTTTAGATAGATCTCGGCGGGGGCATCGGCGACATTGAGCCGCACAAGCGGAGTACGGATCGCCGAGCGCGAAATGTGCTCGCGAGAGGACCTGATCTCAGACAACGTTGGCAACATCACGACGCGTTGATTATAAAAGGTTTGACCTCCAAAATCCTATCGGACACAGCCCAGTCGCGCGGCAAAAAATTCTTGACTTCGACCGGCTAAAGTAGTAAATACTGAATACGGTTTGAAATTACTTAGCCATTCCTCTCTCCGGTGTTTTCCAAGCCCTAAGCTGGATAAAACTTAAATCGAGCGGACATAGCATTGATCTTGCAGTTTTGGATCACGCTTAAGCATTCTTTAACTGTCCTTATTTTCTCGGATCGCGCGAGCAGGGCAGCTTCTCATCGCGAAGCAATTAGGGGGTAGAGCATGAAGGTCTGTTCAGTTTGTTGCCGGTGCTACGACGATCGGGCGGTTCACTGCGCCGAATCGTCGCATCAAGCGCCCCTCGGCGCTCGCGACGGCGATATTGAAATGATCTCGGGCTATCGGTTTGAGTCGCTGCGCTATTCCGATGCGAGAGAAGATATTTTCGACGCACGCCACATGGCGTCGGACCGTTCGTGCATCATCCGCCTAATTCGCGCCTTGGGCGACCGCGTCAAAGATTTTTTGCGCGATGCCGAGATCGCGTCGTCGCTATTTCACCCGAATATCGTCGACACGTATGAGACGGGTCAGCTTGATCAGGGCGAGCTCTTTGTTGTGACGGAGGACGCCGCAGGCCGGAATTTACGTGCAATGATGGCAAACGGGCCGCCCGATCTGATGACTGCCATTCGCATCGCGACCGAGGCTGCGTCGGCCATTCATACAATGCATCTGAAGTCGCTGGTCCATCGAGCAGTAAGGCCTGAAAATATCATTGTGACGCGAGATGAAAATGGCGAACTGCTCGTGCGCGTCAAGGGCCCGGATCTCGGCGGTCTGATCGAGTGCTCGATCGTGTCGGACAAATTTACCATCGACTCCGCCCGTGACCGCTTACGCTATTTTGCACCGGAACAGTGCAACGGTGAATCCGTCGGCATCAAGACAGATGTCTATAGTCTGGGCATCGTCCTCTATGAGATGCTGGCCGGGCGACCGCCATTCGATTCGCCAAAGGCGTCGGGTCTGATCGAAATGCATCGACATCGCCGGCCGGCCGAGATCAGCATCGATGATTTTGAGCTGCGAATGTTGGTAACTCACACGGTGATGCAATCGCTGAGCAAGCATCCGAGCGATCGACAGTCATCGGCGAATGCTTTTGCTCGTCAATTGAGACATGTTGAGCAGCTTTCCACTCACGTTTCTACTCCGCCGCCGGCCGGCGTTGTGCCGCCAGAACCTCTCCGAAGCTCGCCGCGGATCCATATTTCGGACGCGGGCCAGGCGGCTGATATCGGTCTCGCGGCGCTCGTATCGGAACGAATCTTGACGGGCATGACAGATTCGTTGCCGACGACTAAAGCCAAAACAGGGCCGGCGCTCGAACATGTCATTCACGAGCTCCCGATGCCGGATATCATAGTAGAAAAAGCGCCGTCGATCCGCCAGCGGCTATCTCGATTAAGGCTGGATCGGAGACCGCCGCAGAATGTGAGCGTGGCCGCTCAGCCGGTCAAAGTGTTTAGGGACCTCGAGGACGATCTACCGTCGATGGAGGCTGTCCGGGCGGCACGCTCCGAGATGTCGGATCCGATAGACGCGGGCGTTCAGCAACCATCACCAAAAGCGGCCCCGCCGCAGCAAGTCGAGGCGCCGCGACCGGCCCCTGCAAGGGTCGCAGCGGCGGCGGCATCAGCGGGCGCCGGCGTATCAGCCATGTTGGCGACATCGCATCATGCGCCGGACGAGATCACAGCACCGCCGTCACGAGGAAATCCGATCCGCATCGACATCAGTGTTTCCAAACCGACGCCGAAACGCAGCCCTGTTCGACACATCGTGCCGAGCCCGGCGGACGAGACGCCTTCCTTCCCGACTCTATTCAGCTCCGAAACATCCGCGATGGTTGAGGGCCGCGCGGGTGCTTCGCTTCTATCGTCATTTTACGGTTCCGAAGAGGTTCGACTCGGATGGCCGGTTCAAAAGGTGACGCTCGCCGCTGGGGTTGTCGCGGCGGCCGCAGCGATCTTTATCGTTGGCAGCCTGTCAGTCTCGAGATATGTTTCGACAGCGTCGGCCGACCAACGATCAGAGGTTGTGTCGACACCGAACTCCGATTCACGGCAAGTACCGGCGACCGATTCGCTGCCGTCTGTGCACAAGAAGCCGCTGAAATATTTTGACGTCCCGAAGCCCAAATCGGATTCAACTTCGGCGAGCAGATCTAAGCCCGACGAAACAAGATCGACTGCGGCCAAG
Organism: Pyrinomonadaceae bacterium; assembly: GCA_036493385.1. Taxonomy (GTDB): domain Bacteria; phylum Acidobacteriota; class Blastocatellia; order Pyrinomonadales; family Pyrinomonadaceae; genus OLB17. The sequence goes on along the minus strand of DASXPW010000146.1, from coordinate 7,155 downwards.
GACCAACCGCCTAATGCCTCAAAAACGGAGAAGAAGGCCGCGACACGGGCCGATAATGCCCGTCGCGACAAAACTTCTGCAAAGCCTGAGACGGCGAAGCGCGGAAAAACCGATCGATCGATCGCGACGGCATCGAACAAACCCACGGCCACGACGCGTCCGCGGATCGTTAAGGTCCCGCGACAGTGATATCGTCGTGCTTTTTCGGGGGTAAAGGAGTTAAGAGATCACTTACGCCTTAGGCGTCAGGTCGACCTCTTCGCACCGGACGGTATGAACTAAGATTCTCTGCTGGTGTATTCCGTAACCGATTCCGGGCCTTTCGGGAACGCTGATCACACCTTTTTCATTCACGACCACGGGCGGCTCGATAATATCCTCGTGCCAATATCGCGCCGATGCGGAAACGTCGCCTGGCAGTGTAAATCCCGGAAGCGTTGACATGGCGATATTGTGCGCGCGGCCGACACCACTTTCGAGCATGCCGCCGCACCAAACTGGGATGTCGTGCTGCATCGCATATTCCTGAATTGCCTTTGCCTCGGCGTGACCGCCGACGCGGCCAAGCTTTATATTGATGATGCGGCACGAGCCAAGCTCGAGCGCGTGTCGCGCGTCCGCGAGACAGGTGATCGACTCATCAAGGCAGATCGCAGTTTTTATCTGCGCTTGCAGCTTTGAGTGATCGACGAGATCGCCGGCGGCTAGCGGCTGCTCGATCATCAACAGATCAAAGTCATCGAGCTGTTTCAGGAGATCAACATCTCGCTCAAGTCTGTACGCTGAATTCGCATCGACCGAAAGAAGGATGTCGGGATACTTTTTCCTAACCGCTTTCACAAGCTCGACATCCTGTCCGGGTTTGATCTTGAGCTTGATCCTCTGGTAGCCCGCGTCGATCTCGCGAGTGACCTTTTCGAGCAGAACGTCCGTCGACTCTTGCAGGCCGATCGAAACGCCGCAATTGATCTCGTTTCGCGTGCCGCCGAGATGCCGCCACAGCGGCTTGCCGGCGAGCTTTGCTTCGAGGTCCCAGACTGCAGCTTCGAGGCCGCCGATGGCCATGCGGTTGCCGCGGATCGGCGCAAGCGCCGTTGACACGTCTTTAGCACGGCTCACATTCGCCCTGCCGAGCATCGGCGCAGCAAAGTTTCCAATGACCGACCACGCCGTGTCGACCGTTTCGTGATTATAAAACGGTCCCTCGGGTGCGGTGCATTCGCCATAGCCGTCGGCACCCGAGGCGTCAAAGACGCGAAGGATCAGAATGCGTCGCTGAAAGGTCGTTCCAAAGCTCGTCTCGAACGGCGCCTTTAGCGGCAGTTCGATCTCGCGGAGTTCCAGTTTTTTGAGTTTTAGATCGCTCATCTTAAAACTTCGATGTGAAGTAGAGTAAATGTCCCGCAAACACGAACCACAAAAATCCGAGACAGACCAGTGCAAATAGGGTGGCTTGGAGCTTGCCCCAAATGCGGAATCGCTTGCTCATCCAGGCAATCACCGCGTTGTAAAACACGACAAGCGTCCCGATCGATGCAATAACACCGATGACCTGAGCAAGATAAAACCATTTGAGTCCCGCATCGGTCAGAAAATCGAGATTGGTGAGCGCGTACATGATCAGGCCCACCATCGCAGCCAGGAAAATGAGCGCCAGCGCAAATACAACTCTCACGCCAACACGCAGCCACCACTCCCCGCGGGCGAGTTCAAGTCGGCCGCCGTAATGTCGCCTTGTAAACCAAGCGACAGGCCATAAAATGAGCGCGAGGAGCATTATGACAAGCGAAACGATCAGCACCAGGAGCATCACCTTTGAGTTGTCCCAAATGCCGACCTTCTGAAACACCATGAAGGGATAAGGAATGATCAACTGCATGCGTCCGCTATCGTCAGGCCTGAAGACCAGAAGGTCCTGTCCTTCGACCTCGCGGAATGTCATTGGAGCGATCTCCTGCCACTTCTTCGGTTTTCCATTCGGTGCAAGAAGCGAGTCGACCTCGACCTCGCCGTCTTCGGTCGATGCGACGACCGTCTCGCCGATCAGTGAGAAAGCCTTAAAGAACGACGACTCGCTGCGGCGGCTAACTTCATATGTTCCACTGACGGCTGCTGCGTCTTGCTTTGCACTTTGGGCCACCGTGGCCGCCGGTGCGGTGAACGGAAAATAGCGGTCAAGAAAGCCTTCCCACAGTATGGTGCGAGGCGAGATCTGACCTCGGCCTGCGCTGTTGTACGAGACAAAGAACCCGACGCCGGCGTCGAGCACCAAATGCAGGTCACTGTGAAAGTAATCGGTGTCGCCGGCATGGCCGATGATGCGATGACCGTTACGAGACTCTTCATAAAAGCCGTAACACATCGCATTTGCGGCCGGGTCAAGACCGAACAGCCGGCTGTGCATCAACTCGGCCGTCTCCGGCTTTAATATTTGTGCGTCGCCGAGGTGTCCATTTTGCAGATGCGCCAGCACGAACTTGGACATGTCGTCGGCTGTGCTGCTCAGGCTCCCCGCGGGAAACGGCACGACCACCTCGAACGGCTTGGACTTGTCGGACGCAAGCTGATACCCACCCGACATGTCCGGTGCAAGCTCCGCCGGAAGCGGCTGCCGAAATGTCGAATGCGTCATTCCGAGCGGTTTGAAGATATGATTCTCGATATATTGCTCGAACGGCTCGCCCGAAACTCGTTCGACGATATATCCCGCCAGAGCGGCTCCGTAATTTGAATACGCAGGAACAGTGCCCGGCGGATAGATGCGCGCCGGAATATGAGTTTTCAGATACTGGCCGAGATTCGGACTTTCGTTCTGAAACGTGATCAGGTCCTTGATCTGCTCCTCAAAACCGGGCGTGTGCGTCAGAAGATTTTTCAATGTGATGGGCTTTCCGAATGCGTCCGGGATCTTAAAATCAATGTACGTATTCACATCCTGATCGAGGTTGAGCTTGCCCTGCTCCTCGAGCTGCATAACCGCTGTCCAGGTAAACAGCTTTGAAACGGAGCCCGGTCGGAACAGAGTTGCTTTCGGGTCAACGGGCTTTTTGCCGGCGACATCGGAGTATCCGTAGCCCTTTTCAAACAGAAGCTTGCCGTCTTTTACAACCGCGACCGTCGCTCCGGCGATATCCTCACGGGCAAGCTGCAGCGGGACAACGCCGTCGAGGTACGCCTCGACGTCATCTGCGGTCAATTGCGCGGTGGGCGCGGGCGTTGTCGCCGCAGTTTGGGGCTTTTCCTGGGTTACCGATTGCACTGCCTGATTGCTTGGGTTCTGCGCAACTGTCGGCGACAGGAGCGAGATTGTGATCGTCATAAGAGCGGTAAGTTTTCTCATTTTTCTAGCCTCGTCTTTATAATTGAACCCTTACTGCTGCTTGATCTTAGAGTGCCGGCTGCGGTCATTCTTTCGGATCAACGCCCAGCGGCGTCCAGTTTCTCAAAAGTTATGTTGCCGATCGGATAATGCTGCCAGTCTTTGTAATCAAAATGCCACCACTCGGCCTCGTAGACCTTAAACCCTTCGGATTCCATTTCGTCGCGAAGCAATTTACGGTGCCAGCGTTGGAGCGACGTACCGCCTGGATAATCCGGGTACGCGCGGTCGGTCGTCTCGTCGTAAGTGCTGACCATCTCGACCGGTTTTCCGGTTTTCAGGTCATACAAAGTCAGGTCGACGGCACAGCCACGGTTATGGCGAGAGCCCTGCGACGGGTCCGCAACGAAGATATGTTTGTCGACCGGCGTCGCGTCCCAAAAAACCTTGGTTATGTACCACGGCCGATAGGCATCGTGAACGAGCAATCCGAAGCCGAGTTTTTTCAACTTTTGATTTACGCGAACTACCGCTTCGGCGGCCGGCCGCTGCATAAAGGCACGCGGCTCGGAATAAAAGACCGTCCCGAGAAAGTTGTTGGTCGTAGCATAACGAATGTCGAGCTTGATCGTCGGATCGAGACGCGAAAGCTCAACCAGGTCCGGTTTGCGAAAATCGCCGGTTTCTTTTGGCGGCTGAGCGGTGAGAGCCTCCTTGATCAGATCCTTGACCGGACGGACGGGCGCAACATGCAACTGCGGCGCACCTTCTTCAGGTCCGATCTGCCGACGGGCGTATGCGGTATCTTCGATCTTGAGCTGAGCGGCATGCCCTTTCGCGTCACGACTAAATGTTACCTGTTCATTGGCGTGCTGGCCGTCGGAAGGAAACTTAAAGTTGTTATTCGAAAGTTCAGTCAGACACAACGGTTCTGCTCTGGCAAACGATGCGCAGAGTTTTCCGTCGCTCTCGAGAATATAAAGGATGGCTTTGTCGGTGCCATATTCACCTATTAGTCCACGCCAGCGCTCAGGAGCCGGCGATGGAGCAACCGCTTGCTGCGGCGCCGCAGACTGCGACCAGCCGGCTGAACTCAACGCCACCATCAACACCGCGAGTACGGCAATCGCATTTGCAAACGAAGCTTTAATTGGTGCGAATTTCATATTTCGTGTTCGCTCTAACCTCCCGGCTGCCGCAACGAGTCCTCCGATATTCTCCGACTGAGAATGTAACTTCCCGACTTTGCGCCCCGGATAAAATCAACTGCCACGTACCCAACCGAGAATGCCTCGGTAAAAGCCGTCCGCGTCGCGATCCGCCACGCGGCGGCAAGATCAGGATCTCTTTGTCCGAGCCCATTAATATCGGAAGGGATCTCGATCGAGACATGATCTCCCGCGTTTTTCAACTCGATGTCGCTCGATAACGGCGTGTTGTTATCTCCTGACTCGACGAGCTTAATCATAGGCCTGACATCGGCTTCTTCCGCGCTGGTTTCCAATCGCTCCACGACGCGTCGACTTGCCAACGGCCAACTCACCCAAAGTCGATCAGTTCCGTTCCGATGAAGGAAGCTGGCGGCATCGGTCCCGTAAAAATCTACCAGATAGCGATCGGACAATACGCCCAACCGGCCAAAATTAAAATATGCGTTCAGGCTCTGCAGCGGGTCGAACGTCCAGGTCATCTCGGTAATACCCTGAGCCAGAACGAGATCTCTCTGTGCACGTTTCAATTTGTAGCCCAGACTGAGATTTCGATAAGCCGGTTTTACAGCCAGCATATGCGAGTGATGCGTCATTTGACCGTTCTCACAGCCGACAAAGCCATACGCAAATCCGACAAGGGCACCGTTGTTGAACGCACCGATCAAGACTCCACCGGCGGCCTTTGCCGCGATCAGTTGCGTGAACGGCACAACATCAAGATCCGGCAGGCCCCAAACCTCTTTTTGTAGCTCCTCGACAGCTCTTATTTCGTTGCCTTCTTCTACCTCGCGAATAACAACGTCAGCCGCGGGCTGAACCTGAAGATTTACTGCCATTCTCTACTGCGAAATCTGGCGTCCGGGGCCGTAAAGCACCTTTCCGGCCTTCGCCCCCGTATGCTTTCCGTGATCGATCGTGACCTGACCATTAACCAACACATAATCGATACCCGTAGGTGGAACAAACGGATGCTCGTACGTCGACTGGTCCTTGATCTTGTCGTAATCGAAAATGACGACATCGGCCCAGCAGCCTGCTTTGATAAATCCGCGTCCGTTAAGACGCATTCGCGTGGCCGGCCACCCGCTTAATTTGCGGATCGCCTCGGGAAGCGTGAGCACTTTTTTATCGCGAACATACTCAGCTATCAGCCGCGGAAAATTGCCATAGCCGCGCGGATGTCCGGATCCGACCGTGTTCGGGTCGATCGTAGTCAGCGACGCCGCCGAATCGCTGCCGAGGCTGACCCACGGAAACTTGACCGCAGTCTCGATGTCGCCATCGCTCATCATGTAATAGAGCGCGCCGGCGCGGCCGTTGGCCTGCAGGATGAGATCGAACGCAGCGTCGGCCGGATCTTTGTTCAACTCTTTCGCGATCTGCGCGATCGATTTGTTCTCAAATTGATTATTCTCTTTGCTGCCGCCCTCGACCAAAACGATACGGTCCCAGCCCCCGGATGCCTCGACGAGGTTCCACCAGCCGGGCGAGCCCGTCTTGATCTCGCCTTTCAGTCTGGTTCGGATCGCCGGGTCCTTGAGCCGCTCCATCAGTTTGGCGTTGCCGCCTTCGGCCGCCCAGGATGGAACGACCGCCGATAGCGACGTGCCGCCGGCCGTATACAGATACATATCGGCGGCAACGTCGAGGCCACGGCTTCGCGCCGCGCTGATTTCCTCTCCGGCCTGGCCCATCAGTACTCCCCAACCGGGCTGATACGCTGCCTTCAGATGAAAGATCTCGACAGGCAAGCCGCCTTTCTCGCCGATCGTTATTGCCTCATCGATCGCCTGAACCAGCTCCTTTCCTTCACCGCGAATATGGCTGGAATAGATGCCGCCGTAACGGCCTGCGACCTTTGCCATCTCGACAAGCTCATCTGTTTTCGAATAGCTCGCGGGCGGGTAGATCAGCGCCGTGGTTATACCGAGAGCTCCGGCTTTCATTGCGGTTTCGATGATCGACCGCATCCGATCTAATTCGGCAGGCGTCGGGTCGCGAGCATCTTGGCCAACAACCGCGACGCGGGCCTGCGTCTCGCTATATGCCGTGCCGAAATTCATGCTGATGCCGTTTTTTTCCAGCGTGGCAAAATATTCCGGCAGTTTTTCGGCTGCAACGGGCGTTCCGGCCTCGCCTGCGATCCCTGTAGTTACACCCATCTGCAATTTGCTCTCGGCCAGTCCGTTCTTGAGCAGCACTCCGCCCGACTGATCGAGCATGTCGATCCAACCGGGCGAGACATATCTGCCTGTCGCGTCGATCTCGCGCTTGCCCTTGCCTTCGACTCGGCCGATGCGAACGAATTTGCCGTCCTTGATCGCAACGTCCGCGAGGATCCACGGATTTCCACCGCCGTCGAGAACGCGTCCATTTCGAATAACGAGGTCGTACATCGGGGCATCAGTTTGAGATCTCGCTGCGATCGGCAGAATGCTTACGATCAAAAAGAAAACTAACGCTCCGGCAGAGATTGAACTTCTCTTCATTTTTTGACTCCGGTTTCAGTGGTCGAGGACGCAGACGCCGTTGAATACTTTTCCATCAGGTCAATCGCTCGATCGGCGAGCTTAAATAGGTGTGGATGCGCCTGATTTCCGTTGGTCATGATCGCGAAGCCCAGTT
>DASXPW010000145.1:0-5101 GCA_036493385.1 Pyrinomonadaceae bacterium | reverse complement strand
GGCGTCGATCACCTTGTCGAGCTGTTGTCGCATCGATCCCGAGTTGTCGACGACCATTGTGTAGTTCGTCGGGACCTCAGATGTGGAAAAGAACTTGATCTCTTGCCCCTGCCCCTCCTCTAAAACCCTAAAGTCAGCTTGCCCGAGGCCGTTGACAGCTCGGCCATTACGGTCAACGACGCGAACGTCTATGTTCACCAACTCAACGTCGACCTTATAGACTGTGCTTTCTTCGCCATTCAGGGATGGAGGCTTTGGTGAAGGTGTCGCAACCGGTTTGGTGCCTTGTGAGAAAGAGGTCAGTGCGGCGAAGGCCGCGAAAATCAGTAAAAAGCCGAGTCTTGCAATACCTGTTGATCTCATTTGTACCCGAGTCGAATATTAGCGATACGAGGCCGCCGGCGTGGCGTAATAGCCATCTCGGCTTCGGACGGTTAGACGCGGTAACCCGCGAGGAGGTTTAATCTTAACTTTCACCTTACGCCATTTCCCATCCGGCTGGAAATCCTTCGGGGTGTAGCCGATCGAGTATTGATGCCGGAGTTCGAGAGCAATGCGTTCAAAGATCTCGTCCATCTCGACGTCGGTCGTCGGATAGAATGACTTGCCGCCTGTGACCGAGGTCAGCTCGTCGAGAAAGGCCTGTCCCTGCATACCAAGCTGGCTGCCCGCGTCGTGGCTGTCCATGATACCGACCGCATAGGTAACCACGTCCGATTCCTTCATCATGCGGCGTACCTCGTTAAAGTTGTAACGAGACGAGTTGTCCTGACCGTCACTAATGATCAGGAGGGCCTTTTTTTGATGCGTGCCTCGGGTTACACGGTCCACACCTAGATAGACGGCGTCGTAGAGCGCGGTGTTACTTTTTGGCTCGACAAGCTGAAGTTTTTCCAACACGGCCTCGCCGTCGCGGGACCGATCGAGGAGCAACTGAGCCCGAGTATTGAATGCGATCAGGAAATATTCGTCAGACGGGTGACTTGTCGCGATAAATCGCTCGAGGGCCTTCCGGGCCTTGTTGATCTTTTCACCGCTCATCGAGCCGGAAACGTCAAACAGGATCCCGACGGAAACCGGTGCATCGCTATCGCTAAAGAAAGTTATGTCCTGCTCCTGGTTGTTGTCGAAGACCGTGAATGCCTTCTTTGAGAGACCCGATACATAACGTCCGTACAGGTCAGTGACGGTCAGCGTCAGGGTCACGAGGTCGGTTCGAACGCCAAACGGCTTGAGCGGTTCTTCCTGCGGCGCAGGTGTCGGAGTGACAGCCGGGGCCGGTTTTGAATCGGGAGTCTGCGCCGTTCCAATCGAGAATGCCAGAAGAAGAAGTGAAAGAGCGCAGACGACCCTCGGAAAAAGGCCGAATTTCCAAACCAGATGAAAGGCCATAAAACTCCGTCGGATCGACAATATTTTAAATGACGCCGTATCTTTACTGCAAGATGTTTATTTCGATGTGACTCACTTAATTAAGGTTGTTTTGTCGGGCCAATTAATCGCGGATGACGTGATTTCGCAACATTTTGGCTAAAATTGCGTGTTATAATCGATAGGTTTTGGCGCGGATCGGTACCGATGAGTATTGCCGTCCCGGGCCGCTCGATCGACCGCGTTGTTGAGAACCCCAAGCTAAATAAGAATGTCAGAATACATTTGCCGACTCGGTACGCCTTCCGGCGAGATAATAACTCGAATTGTTGACGCCATGGGTGTCGAGGCGGCCCGCTCGCAGCTCGAGGTCGAGGGATTTCGCGTTTTTAGTGTCGCCACGACCGAAAAGGGATTAGCGGCCGTGCTGCCGGGCCGCTCAGGCGGCGGCCGGAGAGGCCGTGTAAAGCAAGCCGATTTCCTGCTCTTTAACCAACAGCTTTCGGCTCTGTTGAGGGCCGGTATCCCCGTATTACAGTCGATCCATCTGTTGAAAAGCAGATCTGGGTCGTCAAATCTCCGCGAGGTTCTGGCTGATGTCGAAGACAAGATCAGGAGCGGTGTCCCCCTATCGCAGGCGTTCGAGATGCAGGGAATTTTTCCCAGGATCTATACTGCCTCGATACTCTCGGGCGAACAGAGCGGCGCTTTGGATGACGTACTGTCGCGTTATGTCGCTTATTTAAAACGCAGCGTCGGCGTCTCGCGAAAGCTTCGCGGCGCGTTGGCATATCCGGCCTTTTTGCTCGTAGCTGCCGGCGCAATGGCGGCGTTCCTGACTCTATACATAGTTCCGCGAATGTCGGAGCTATTCCGCGGACTGAGCGCCAATCGGCCGCTCCCGACAGTTACCGTCGTCGTCGTATCGATCTCGACCGGATTGGCGGCAAATATCTGGTGGATATTGCCGCTCTTGATCGTGCTGTTTTTGGGCACGTACACCTGGCTGAGAACTGATGCCGGTCGGTTAATGCTGCACAGGTCTTTGCTTAAGGTGCCCGTCGCCGGGCTACTGATCCGTCAGATGGCAGCGGCCCAGTTGACGCGATCACTTTCGACGCTGCTTGCCGGCGGTATAACCGTGCCAGACTCGTGGGAGATATCGGCCCAGGCGATAAACAATTTGGAACTTCGACGCCGCAGCCAGGCTGTTTCGCCAATGATCCGTGAGGGGCGTGGCTTTACGGACTCTCTCGAAAAGGCGAAATGGATACCGGAGCTTGGTCTCGACATGATCGGGATCGGCGAGAACTCGGGCAGCTTGCGCGAAATGCTCGATGAGGTGGCGGCGTTTTATGACGCCGAGGCGGAGGTCAAGCTCGAACAGCTAACGACACTGCTGGAACCGGCGATACTGGTCGTGATGGCTGTCATTGTCGTTACGATCTTGCTGGCCATCTATCTGCCGATCATACAAACTATTTCGTCCGGCCCGTACGCCGGAAGGCATTAAAGGGCCGCCGCCGGCATCAAACTGACGATGAACGAACAAACAGAAGTAACGACACGAGTGTCGGCAAACAAGATCGAGCTATCCGATTTTCTCGAGAACGAGCCGCCCGAGGTCATTGAAGCAAAGCAGCTTGCGCGTCGATACCGCATGCCTTTCATCGATCTGCTGCCGCCGGACCAGGAATCGCCGATCGACTACGAGGAACTGGCAAAGATCCCGGTCGAGCTCATGCTTCGCAACCAATTCGTGCCGCTCCGGCGCGAAGGCCGTAACCTGCACGCAGCAATGGCCGACCCAACAAATCTTGAGCGTCTGGATGAGCTGGAGAATGCGTTGAGCGTTCGCATTGTGCCGCATGTCGCAACTGCCGGAGCTATAGATGTCGTCTTGAGAAAGGGTGACGCGACACAGCGCGTATTGCAGGAGGCGGCGTCGACGTTCAAGATCTCGTTGGTAAAGGAAACCGATCAGGGCGATGAAGTACTCGACCTCGACCGTTTGGCGAGCGACTCCGAGATGTCGCCGATCATCAAACTGGTCGACACGATCATTTACAACGCAATGGAATCGCGGGCGTCGGACATTCACATCGAGACGCGGGAGCGTGACGTTCAGGTAAAATTTCGCATCGATGGCGCTCTCTATGCCAAGGTGGACCCGATCGATATCGCGTACCACCAGACACTTATCTCCCGTATCAAGGTCATGTCCGAGCTGGACATCGCCGAGCGGCGTGTGCCGCAAGACGGAAGATTTCGCGTCCGTTATAAAGGCCGCACGGTCGATTTCCGCGTGTCGATCATGCCGACCGTGTTCGGTGAGGACGCGGTCATTCGTATTCTCGACAAAGAACAGATCAACGAGAGCTTTAAGAACCTGAATCTCGACGTTGTCGGATTTGACGCCGAAGACCTCCGCCGTTTTCGGGTTTATATTAAAGAGCCGTATGGAATGGTGTTGGTTACGGGTCCGACAGGTTCTGGAAAGACGACCACGTTGTACGCTGCGCTGAACGAGATCCGCAACGAGGAAGACAAGATCATCACGATCGAGGACCCGGTCGAATATCAGCTTCACGGTATTGTCCAGATCCCGGTAAACGAAAAGAAGGGTCTGACGTTTGCACGCGGCTTGCGGTCGATTCTCCGCCACGATCCGGACAAGATAATGGTCGGCGAAATTCGTGACGAGGAGACGGCCCAGATCGCTATCCAGTCGGCATTGACCGGGCACCTTGTTTTCACGACGGTCCACGCGAATAACGTTATCGACGTGATCGGCCGATTCCTGAACATGGGCGTCGAGCCGTATAACTTCGTTTCGTCGCTAAATTGTGTGCTTGCTCAACGCCTCGTTCGACTGTTGTGTCACTTTTGTAAGCGTCCATACACGCCGTCGGAGCAGGAGCTGCGTGAATCATGTCTTCGACCGCAGGATGCTACCGAGAATACCTTTTATCGCAATGTCGGATGCGACGCCTGTAACCATACGGGCTATCGCGGCCGGACTGCGATCCACGAACTTCTTGATATGACCGATACGGTTCGTGAAATGATCATCGAGCGCCGACCCGGCTCGGAAATTCGTCGCCAGGCTGAAAAGGAAGGCCTCTCCAGCCTGCGCGAATCAGCGGTAAAGCGAGTTTTTGCCGGCGTAACGACTTTATACGAGATCAATCGCGTGACGTTTGTCGAAGAATTGCGGTGATCGCCGTAGCTCAAAGGGACGCCCTCCTTCGATTCAGGATGGCCTCGCCGGCCGTAACGATAGCTCCGCCGAGAAGAAAGATATCTTTGATCAGAAACGCACCGGTCGCGGTTGTGACGGGAAGTGGAAATCCTGGCACACTGGTCCAAACACCCGGTGTCGTAAATAGAAAGCTGAGTGTCGTCAAAAGCATCCCGATCGCGCCGATGCTGCCGACGGCTGAAACGGTCGCGCTGATGGCGCGAGTTGCGATCAGGATCGCGAATACAATCTCGGTGGTGCCGATGACATTTGAAACCGCCTGCACGCTCAATATCGAATACATCCACGACATCAAAGGACTGTTTGAGATGAACGGCTGAATGGCCTGTGCCTCGGCACTGGTAAATTTGAATGATCCGTAGAACAAGAGAATGCCGACCAGGCCGTATCTCAGCATGCCCACCCCGATGTTGTAAAGGGAGACGCCGATTCCGACAGCCGACTGCGCAAGACCCACAAATTCATTCC
>DASXPW010000144.1:0-6190 GCA_036493385.1 Pyrinomonadaceae bacterium | reverse complement strand
CTGCTGTTGACTTGACTGGTCTCGGCGCTGCCGTTCATTTTGCTGCTGCTGATAAACGCGCTGCTGTTGCTGAACCTGATTCTGCCGCTGAGCTTCCTGCCGTTGACGGGCAGCATTTTCGGTCTGCTGACGCCAAGCATCCTGCGCCTGTCGCTGCTGCTGAACGCGTTGCTGCTGCTGCACCTGGACCTGCTGTTGACGCTGCTGTTGGACCTGCTGCTGTTGAGCCTGCCGCTGATTGCCGCGTCCCTGATTCTGCTGGCGCACCTGCTGGCCCCGATTCTGGTTTTGAGTTTGGGTCTGCTTTTGATCCTGCTTTGGCTTATCGTCCTTATTACGACGCTGAGCGCCCGCGTCGCTGCTAACGCCCAAAAGGAGCGCCAACCCCAACGCGGTCGAGATCGCAAAACCCTTGTAATATTGATGTCTCATAATTTCCCCTTTATCCGTGAAGTTCCGGCACACCACAAATAGGTGTTTTCTGCCCTCTGTGTTGCAAGACACGTACCAAAGTGCAGCCAATTGAAAATAAAGGGCTTATTGGAAGCCGTCCGCCAAAACGAGATACGATTTACGTTCAGTCACAGACGTTTTCGTCAGTCCCTAAAGCGCGAATCGACCTAATCTTTTACAAATTCATAGGAAACGACGACATTTAGGGCCCCGGCTGCGATCTCGCTCCTAATGCCCGTGGCATGCAGCCGGAGGCGCGTTGAATTTGGCAACGTGAACGGAAACGAGAGCTTATCGAGGCTGATGATCTCGATCGGGTTGAGTTTTTTGTCGATCGAGCTTTGGATCATCCTGGCGACGAGGGTCCCGCCAATACCCGCGGTGCCGTTGATATTGACGTTAAGCACGTGAATGCGACCGACAAGCTTTTGACTGTCGCGGTCAAACTCGAGATCGATGTTGGTGTCAGCATAACCGGAAAACTCGAGGCAGCCGACAAGCGGCGGATCATAGCTGCCGGTAAATGCCACGGGCGCATATATCTTGCCGCCACGGAAATGAACGGCCGTTCGCGTGGCTTTGTTTTCCCGCAAAAGCGTGATCGTACCGCACGCGGACCTCTGCTCCGCAAACGCGTTTGTCATCGAGGCATTTTGCGCCGGTTTGGCGGTCGACGAGAGATCGAACTGTGGTGGCGGAGAATTTTGATAGATCGCATCGAGGAGCGCGTCAAAAAATTGCTCGTTAAGGCTGATCGAGATCTCGGTCTTTTGGGCGAAAACCGGCAGGGCCGCCGAGATGAGGACAACTAGAGATCCCAATATAATTCTGACTTTCATAGGCGAGACCCTTGGTGGGAGCGTGACTGTACCGAGGCCTTGAGATGTAGCGGGTGGCGAAATTGTTGTTTGCTAGAGACCGCTACGAACAACATCGTGCAGCCGCAAGAGTCCAACAACAACTCCCTCAGCATCGACAACAGGAAGAACGTCGATCTGCGACGGCCGGTCTTCCATAACGCGCAAGGCGTCGTAAGCGAGCGTCTCGCGCGAGATCGTTATCGGTGAGGCAGTCATCATGTCCGCCGCTGTCAGTGACGCGAGAGCATTGGGCTTTGTTTTTTCGATCGTACGGCGGAGATCGCCGTCGGTGATAATTCCCGCGAGCCGCTCTGCATTGACGACATTTACAGCTCCGAGCGCATAGCGCGACAGCGCGTGCACGACGTCAAGCCACGTCGCCGTCGGAGCTACATTCGGACTCTCGCGCACCAGGTCGCCGACCGTAAGCGTGAGACGCTTGCCAAGACGCCCGGCTGGATGATTGGCGGCAAAATCTTCGGCCGTTAATCCCTTCGCCTCCATCACCGTCATGGCGAGCGCGTCTCCGATGGCCAGCGCAACCGTCGTCGATGCCGTCGGGGCCAGATTTAGTGGACATGCTTCCTTATCGACTGACGCATCGAGCACGACATCCGCCTTTCGAGCCAGCGTCGAATCAGTATTGCCAACGATCACGATCACCTTGAGGTCGCGACGCGCGAGCGCCGGCAGCATCGCGATTATCTCGTCGGTCTCACCGGAATTGCTCAAGGCAATGATGACGTCGCCGGCCGAAACTACGCCGAGACCGCCGTGCAATGCGTCCGAAGGATGAACGAAAACGGCGATCGTGCCGGTACTCGTCAAAGTCTGAGCGATCTTTTGAGCGATGATGCCCGATTTGCCGACGCCAGTTACGATGATCTTGCTGTCGCAGCATGAGATCAAGTCGACCGCCGCGTTGATCGAGTTCGGATCGAGACTCGCTGCGGCACGTTCAACCGCGGACGCCTCGAGGCGAAGTATCTCTATCACCTTGTCAGAACATGAAATGGGCTTTTGAAGATTGCGTGTCAAATGATCACTTTGGAGGCAGCGGTCGCATGATGTCAAAGACGATCTGCCATCGGCTGTTGCGATATTTCCAGACCTGGACGCTGTTTCCGTTTTCCGCGACTCCTTTGTCATTTGTCGTCTGGTAGGTATCGGTCACATACGCGAGGTCGCCCGACTCGAAAAAGATGCTGCGCTTTGCGAACGCAAACGGGGCCTTGATCTTGCCGGCTTCGGCGACGAGCCCTTTGCGGCCGACCCCGGGCGCTAGGCTCAGCCGTAAAAATCGGACATCGTCAGCGGCGTATTGATCGTAGGCTTTTTTCAAACTTACGGTCGCCGTTGTTTTGAAAAAGCCGTTCGCAAATTCCGCCGCAGATGGCGGTCGGGCGATCTGGCCTATCGACGCCGACCTCACAACATCGACCGAATATTTATCCGGCCGAGCATGCCCTATCCCAAAATCGAGCACCCAACGATATTGCCCGGAAGTCTGACGCTGCCAGATCGTAAAAAATTCACCAAACGCGGTCGGGTTGTCGCTCTTGCCATTTGGCCGGTACTCCCAATTGCCGGTCGTGTAGCCAAGCACGCCGCTTGAGGAAATATCGGCAAAATTCGGCGCCCATGAAAGCAGAGCGGAGTTTTCTTCTCGTGCAGCCCAGACGGCTCGTGCGTTTACTTTTTCGGGGTCGAATACGACCGCATCCGGCGCCATGTATTCGAGAAAGGCCGCCTTCGTGCCCTTATCGCTCGCCATCGCGGCGAAGGCGTGCTCGGCATCGATCATACGGTCGAGATCTGTCTGCGCCGCGACCGGTATCAAGACCGAGAGCAAGATTAGAGCCGAATAAAACAACTTCATAAAGAAAAAAGCGCCGCGACGGCTAGCGAACCATCTTGGCGCTTCATACGACAAATTTCAAACGATCAACTAGTTGTTGTTTATGTCGTCACTCATAAGGCAAAACCAACTAGTCCCGATAAGATCAAGGTTTCGCTGGATGAGGAAGTCTTTAGCTCCAAGCCGGACATTCGCGAACGATCCATTGGCTGCCGGATATTGATGGTGTCCAAATGTCCACGCGCACTTGTCGGCATTTTCCGCTCCGCGCGAATCATACCATGCATTCAGGTCCGGATCGGTCGTCGCCTCTTCAAGTTCATGCGACATCACAGAGATCGCCGCATCTACGCCTGCGTTACCGTTCGGACTCTTTGTCTGTGCTGCACAGGCGCTCAAGCAACGCGCTGCATTGCCGATAAAGGCATATCGCACGTGACCGGCCGTAACATTCCCCGCGGTGTGCCATCCACAATATTGCGTACAAAAGCCCGACTGCTCGTTGACGTTTGACGACGTGATCACGAAATAGACACCGTCTGCCTCGTATCGTAGTTTGCCACCGGACGTGCCGATGGAACTGCTCACTATACTCTGGATGTCGGAATCGCGCAGCCGAGTCTTCGTGCCGGTATTGGTGTATTCACCACCATAAAACGCGGTTCCTGAGATATTTTTCCCGTTGATGGAATTGTTGGTATTTATCTGGAAGTAAGGTGATCCACCGATGTTCGACGCCCAATACCGGATCAGGTCCTGGCCCGCCGGTGTATCGGTGCCGTTATTTTGGTTCCAATTTCCGTACCAGATCAGATAGATCGTCGGCGTGTCGATCAGCGGGCCGCCATGATAGGTCAAGGCTGAGAGGGCGCTTGTGCCTCCGGTCGCCGGAGCGGCGGCCGTCTTATTTTCCGATTGAGAATGAGGATTGACCTTATGGTGGATTATCACCTCGGGCTGAGCCGAAACCAAGAGAGCCGAGCCGAGAATGATGGACGCACTCACGGCTAGTAGATAGTGCTTTTTCATGCGTTTTGAGAGTCCCTCCAGTGAATTGTGTAACCGGAAAAAGGAGCCCGGGGCCGCCGCTTCCGTCGTCAAGAAATGATGTGAAATCTTATGAGATATACACCGTTTGAATCACATGTGTCAACGAATTTTTCCTCGGAACGCGGGTTTTCGGAAAAGTCTTATGCCGTTCGGGTTAACTTTGATATATTATTTGCCCAAATCCGCTACCGAATCACGGCAAAAGGGGGAATTCAACTATGATGCGCCGAAACCGTTTTCTATTAAGATCGATCCTTTTAATAACCCCATTTATCCTGTTCGCCTCTGAAAGATCATTTGCTCAGCCTGAAGGCAGCGGGGCGATCATGGCGATCGAGGAAAAGCCGTCAGCCGGCGGCGGGCGCGCCAGCCAGAACACGGCCGAAGGCCAGGGCAGGACGGGAACGCCGAGCAGGTCAGCGGTATTGCCGGCAAAGACTCCGACAAAACGATCTACAAAAACACGCCCGTCTTCAACATCACGACCGCTGAATGTCGATGCAAATGGACGATACCTCGGCCCGGTGCTTGGTGACACCTATTCCTTTCTAAATTTTGAAATGGTCGATAAGGTCCAACCGGTATGGACGCTGGCCGCAAAAAACGCCGGGGCGCTTGGACTTGTGCAAGTTGCGGTTTTGATAGGTGAGAACGGCGAGGTTTTGCAGGCAAAAGCGCGAAGCGGTAATTCGCTTCTCTATCCTGAGGCCGAAAAGGCCGCACTTGCTTCGCGTTTGAACAAACCGACCGCAGATGGCAGACCCGCGCGGGCCCTCGGCTTTATCGTTTACCGATTTGGCACCGAAGAGCAGGAGTATGAGCAGGAGCAAAAAAAACGAGCGCCCGAACTTTTGATTTAGTTGCTTGAGCGCGAGACCGGCTTTTTTTCTCGCGCCTTGAGCACCGGCGGTGTAGCGGTTGAGATCCGCGCGAAGATGCCCAATACGATCACCCACTCCTTTCCGCGAAGCTTCCAGATGTGCAGGCAATTGCCCTGCTCAATGCCCTCGTTATTATTCGAGAATTGGCACGGGTTCCAGGTGTAGGCCATATCGGCGGCCTGATAGAGAGCAATTTTCTCCGGAAACCGCATCGAAAGAAAAGCTTTCGTGGCCTCGACTACGTTCTTTTTCCCGATGATCGGCGGGTCACCGTCATATAGCAAACGAACATCATCGGCGGCGTATTGTTGATAAGCGGAGCCGAGTCCTCCGCCGGGATTCATACTCAGCCGTGTAAATTTCATTGACGCGTCGGCCGGCGACCAGCCTCTCTTGTTGAGGTCACGCGTTTCTTTTCCCTTCGGCACACGATCGGTCTCGGAAAACGGCAGCTTGTCATGATCGATGCCTATATCAATGGAGGCCATAAACTTTCCGTCGAGCTTCTTTTCCCAGATCGTGACGTATTGCCCAAATTTTGCCAGCGCCTCGCTCTTGCCGCGTTGGTATAGGCGCCAGTTGCCCGTCGAATAACCAAGCAGTCCATCCGAAGATATATCGGCGTATGTGATGTTTCGGCTGAGAAGAAGCGACGACGGGTCGGTGCTCGCCTTCCAATATTTCTGGCCGTTGACCGGGCCGGGCCTGAAGATAGTGGAATCGGAGGCCAGGTATTGAAGATAGGCGGCCTTGATGCCCTGCGCACCTGCAACGGCCTCAAATGAGCGCTCGGCGCCAATGACGGGTTGGATATCCGACGGCACTTCCACCATCTGAGAACGGGCGGTGGCCGCGAGGATGAGCGTAAAGATAAGAAATAAAACCCTTTGCACGATAATTAGAGGTTAACGGAAATATCGAGTGTAAAGCAAGACGAATTTATTTCATCCCAACTCTACCGGCGAATATGTTTTCAGAATCTACTGAAAATTGCTGATCATGACGACATCCCGAGTCTCGGTGCCTCGCGTGAACGCGAAAAACTTTCCGTCCGGCGACCAATCATAGGCATAGACCTTTTCGCTAGG
>DASXPW010000143.1:0-4929 GCA_036493385.1 Pyrinomonadaceae bacterium | reverse complement strand
GGCCACACCACGACGTCGATGTCGAGATCGACATAGTCGAGCACACCGTCCTCAAATCTGGGCGGCATATTTATGTTGCAGTAGTAGTTGCGAAATTTTCCGTCGGGCTCGTTAAATCGAAAGACGTTGTACCAGCGGTCGAGCCAATAATATTCGTACGAAACCGTTCCTTGAGCAATGAGCCCGAGATCGGGATGCTCGACATCTCGATCAAACTCACCAACTAGTTCCACGAGCGGCGGCGCAGATCCGGTGAGCTGGGCCTTCCAACTGCGGCGGACGGTCAGATCGTACGAGCGGGAGATAACCAGGACTTCGTCAGTAATACCCATCGATCATTTATCGGATGGCAAGCGAACGACGAGAACGGAGCAAGGGGCGTGATGAAGGACTGAGTTCGATACGGAGCCCAACAGAAGCCGCTCCCAGCGGCTGTATCCGTGCGATCCGAGAATGATCAGATCCGCCGGCATTTTTTCGGCAGCCTCGACGATGCGGCTTTCGGGCGAGCCATACAACACCTCGCCCGACACTTCAGCGGGCGACGCGGTCTCGGTTGACCTTTTGATCGCTGCATCAAGCACTCGGTCCGCATGCTCGCGACCGATCTTTTCAAGCTCGGTCGTATCGGGAAGGTAACCGCCGTAGACATCGACTGAAAGCGGAACGGCCATATCGACGACGCACACGATCTTGATCACGTCTTTATCAGTCAGCTTAAAGTTTTTCAGCATGCCGATGGCGCCGTCGCCGTGCTTGGTCCCATCTGTCGCGATCACAATTCTCATAGATGCCGGTCCCTCCTCCGACAGTATATCCCCAACGGTCAATCTTCGTCGGATTCGCCCGCGTAGAGATTTTTCATCTTGGTCAACAGCTCGAATATTATCAACCGCTCTGCTTCGGTCAACCCGGCGACGGTGTTTTCCTCAAGCTCATGCCACTGGGTCTCGACCGGTTCCTTGAGTGAGGCCCCCGCCTCTGTCAGAAAGATCCGCGTGGCACGGTTGTCGTTTTCAAGCTTCATCCGATCAACGAGACCGGCATCGATCAGCCCAAGCAGCATCTTGTTGATCGTCGGCGTCGTAACAGCAAGCCTGGCGGCAAGATCGACCTGGCGTTGACCGTCCTTCTTCCATAGCTCGAACAATATAAAAACTTGTCCGCTATGGAGTCCCACTGCGGACATATTTCGTTCGAGAGAATTGCGAAATGCGGTTGTGACCCGCGACAGCATAAATGAAACCGTTCCTTCGATCCTCATAAAACAAAACCTTAAGTGCTTTATCTTAAATGCTTTAAGCAAGCACTTTGGCGGCTAATCAACTCTTGTTAGCCGCCTATTTATCGTATATTAGCCGGCTAACAAGTTATCATTAGGGGGCTAATAATACAAGGGTGGCGGGCTATTCAAATAAATCTAGCCGGCAAAGAGAAATTGGTAAGGTAGCTATCCGCTTGAGAATTTCGGGCAGCAATTACTGACAATGCGGGGCGACGAAAGCTAAGATGGAAAAATGACCGACACCGAAAAGCTTCGTTACGCGCGAAATGTCTTGCTCAAGCTTCACAAATCGCTTATCGATCTTGAACGGGCCACGTATGAAAACGTGCACGGCGCACTGAACGCCGGTCAGTTTCTCAACGTTCTGCTCGAGGATGAGAACTTCGCTTGGCTGCGAAAGTTTTCAATGCTGATCGTTGAGATCGACGAGATGTTTGATCTGAAGGATGGGATCTCGGACGAGATGGTCAGCTCGAACCTCAAAAAGATACGGGAACTTATCTCGATGTCGGACGAGGACGAGTTTTTTCGAGCCAAATATCGGAATGCGTTGCAGGCAGACCCTGAAATTGCCGGCACACAAGCTCAACTTCAGGGCCTCCTAAATTAAACGTTTTACGAACGGCCGCTCTTTTTCCAGTCAGCCAGAAACGCATTGAGGCCGTTGTCGGTCAAGGGGTGTTTTACCAACTGCTGAATGACTTTGAACGGAATCGTTGCAACATCGGCTCCGGCCAGAGCGCAGTCGACGATCTGTCTCGGGAGGCGTATTGACGCCGCCAGCACCTCGGTCGCATATCCGTAATTGTCGTAGATCTGGACGATCTCTCGAATGAGCTGCATGCCGTCGGTAGAGATATCGTCCAAACGGCCGATAAACGGCGAGATGTATTTTGCGCCCGCTTTGGCCGCCAGGATGGCCTGCGACGCCGAGAAACACAGGGTCACATTTACGCCGATGCCTTCGCTCGTGAGCGTTCGCGTGGCTTTCAGGCCGTCAAGCGTCATGGGGCATTTGACGACGACGTTGGGCGCGACTTTGGAATATTCGCGGCCCTGCACAAGCATTCCATCGGTATCGAGCGCGGTCACCTCGGCCGAAATATCGCCCTTGACCAAGTCGCAGATCTTCTTCAGGTGCTCTTTGAAATCGACGTTGCCTTCCTTAGAAACCAGCGACGGATTCGTCGTGACGCCATCGATGAGACCGAGCTCATTGCACTCGCGGATCTCATCCAGATTTGCCGTATCAATAAAGAATTTCATAAGTCACTCAACAGGATTTCGCAGAATGCCTATACCGTCGATCTCGACCTCGCAAACGTCGCCTCTTTCGAGCTTTCCCACTCCGGAAGGCGTTCCGGTCGCGATCACATCACCCGGCATCAGCGTCATCATGTTTGAAATGTATCGTATCAAAAAATCGACAGGGAAGACCATTTGCCACAGTCTAGCGAATTGCCGTACGTCGCCATTGACGCGCGTTGTAAGTGAAATTTGGTCAAGCTGAAGCTCCGTCTCAATGAGCGGTCCGACTGGGCAGAATGTATCGAATGACTTGGCTCGCGTAAATTGGCCGTCCTTTTTCTGAAGGTCGCGCGCCGTCACGTCGTTTAGGCATGTGAAACCGAGCACGTATCGCATCGCGTCGTCACCGTCAGCGATCGATCTGCATCGACGGCCGATCACGACGGCCAACTCGCCTTCGTGCTCGACTTGCTGCGATTGTGCGGGAAGGCGGATCGCGGCCTCTGTGTTTATGATCGCGGACGGCGCTTTAAGAAACAAAAGCGGCTCGCTCGGCACCTCGTTGCCGAGTTCTGCTGCGTGCTCCGAATAATTGCGTCCGACGCAGACGATCTTTGACGGCGCGACGGGCGGCAATAGATTTACGTCTGATAACGAAAATTCCTGATCTTTCCGGCGATCGTTCTCAAAAGCGACGACATGATCACCCTCGATCACACCTAAGCTGACGAACTGACCCGATTGAAACCTGCAGATCTTCATAGTTGAGCTCCGTCTTCCGGCTGATCCTTTCGTGCGATTTCGTGACTTTCGTGATTTTCGTGGTTAACTTTCCACAGCATTAACCACTAACAGCACGAAATACACCAAACAACACTAAAAGCGCTACGGGGCCGTCTCCAAAACGACCTCAGACGGCTCGCTGACATTCCCGGCCGTGTCCGTCGCGGTCAGGTAGTAGTTATACGTCTTTCCTGACTCGACGTGCGTGTCCTGAAACGTATTTGTCGTTAGCAGCGACGGCGTCAAGAGTGTCCATTGATCTTTCGGCAGATTTGCGTCGGTCGACCGATAGATCTTGTATCCGGCGATGTCCTTTTCGGGGTTGACCGCAAAAAAGATCGAGATCACATTCTGACCGGCAGCAAGCGTTATCGCCGATGGTGCGCTCGGCGGGAAAGTATCGATAGGCTTTACCTTTACGATATTCGACTCATCGCTCTCGATCGGCGTCGCCTCTGTGCTGGCCGAAACTGCGCGCACGAAGTAGTAATACTGCTTGCCGAATTCGAAAAATTCGTCGGTGTAGTTCGTCCCGGTAACCGGTGTTTTGGTCAGCAGCTTTGCCGGTTCATTTTCCGAGGTCGAGCGGTAGACGTAGTATCCCAGAATATTCGGCGGCCTCGTTTTATCGACATTTTCCGTCGGTCCTGTCCACGACAATGTGACCGCGTCCTGTGAGATCGCCGCCGACAGGGAAGTCGGCGCCTCGGCGACACGAGCGATCGGTTCGACAAGCAGAAAATTCGAGAACGCCGCCTTTTGACCCGAAGCGTTGGCAAGCCTCACTGAGTAGCGCAGCCGCGCCGCCTGTCCGGCAAACTGCAATTGATCGCGATACGTGATCGTCTTCAACGCAAAGTCTGCGTCTGTGATCGGGACGGTCGCGATCAAAATGCTGCGTGACGCAAATTCCTCTTCTGAAAGTGCCAGCGGCGCATTGGCCGGCTCGGCGAGTCGATAGATATCAGCGCGGCTAATATTCAACACGCTCCCTTTGCCGGCATTTCGCGCCGGCATTTTCCACGAGAGAACGACATTGCTTCCACGCTGAAAACCGCTTAAGTCGACCCGCTGCTGTATCCGTTCGCGCGGCGGCAACGGCGGCCGTCTTTTGCCACAGCTTAACGCGCTAAGCAGCACCAGCGCTAAAAGCGCTATCGATGCTTTATGGCTTATCCGCTTAAGCCGCTGAAGTGAAGTTAGTTGCTTAAGCCGCATGAATTCGACATGTGATTAAGAGTTAAAGAATGTATTGGCGCAGGTTTTGATCTTTAACAAGACCGCTTAAATGCTCATCCACATAATTAGCGTCGATCAGTTGGTGTTTCTCCTCTAATTCACCGCCTAGAAAGCTTATGTCTTCAAGTAATTTCTCAAGCAATGTATGAAGCCGGCGAGCTCCTATGTTCTCGGTCGAGCGGTTGATCTCGGCCGTCATCTCGGCTAAGCGGTCGACGGCGTCGGCGCTAAATTCAAGCTCGATTCCCTCGGTGCTTAAAAGCGCCTGATACTGCTTTATCAGCGAATTTTTCGGCTGCGTGAGGATGCGCTTAAGGTCATCTGTCGTGAGCGCTTCGAGCTCAACCCGGATCGGAAATCTTCCCTGCAGCTCA
>DASXPW010000142.1:0-3412 GCA_036493385.1 Pyrinomonadaceae bacterium | reverse complement strand
TATGTTCACATTTGCAATGATCACAGGCGTTAGGAACGGCTGGCTGCCCGCAAAAACCTATGGTCCCGCCGCGCGAAAAGCATGGCTCGGGCTCGTCAAACACATCGACGAGAATGCAAACGTCACCGATGTTTGCGAAGGGACGAATAAGGGATTTTCGGTGCAGTATTATCTCGATCGAAAACGGCTGACCGGCGACCTGCACGGACAGGCCGCCGCATTGTGGAGCGCGATGGCTTTGCTGCGATAGATTAGAGATCAGCCGTGACTACTTCCAGCAGGGCGAATCCGAAAAATCCGGATACTGATCGAACCGCTGTTCGTAATCTTTGGCGTAGACCTCGAGATTGCGCCGTATCTTATTGAAAACAAAGCAATAGAAATCTTCCTTGCTGATCTTTTCCCTGAGATACAGCATTGCATTCACTTCGCTCCAATACTCGCGGCTCTCCCAGATCTCGACCGGCGTGCCGCCCATCTGTTTCGCAAGCTCGACGAGCTTCTCGTCCGTAAGGTCACGCCCGTTCTGCAGAAATATCGATGTGTATTCCGGCATCAATTTGTTCTGTAGCTGCAAGAACGTTCTATTTGCCTTGGCCGTTTGATTTACGTGGCCGATCTCGTGCGAAAGCTTCGTCGCCGCGAGGATCTTGCCGCTTATCGCGTATGAGGTGTCGTCGCTCGAAAGCGAATTCATCACGGGATAGTAGATCGGATCGGGATATCCTCTATCGAGATCGTCGCCCAGCGTTATGGTCGCCCCGACAAATTTGCCCGATTCGTCCCAGAGATATTTGTCGGTTCCCGCACCCTTGCCCTTTTTATTTGAAACCGTGATGGTAAGAACGAAGTTTTTGTTGTCGGCATACCGGTCCCACTGCTGCTTGCCGAAAGCGGTCGAAAGCAACTCCGCCTTCCAGACCTCGAATCTCTCGTTGTATTTAGCCGGAATATCGAGCCTGATACCGCCGTCCGTCGGCGTCTTTATCACTGTTCCTGCGGCGTCTACCGTCGAGTCCTCAAAGGTCTGATGGTGGTCCGCCTCAGCGAGAAAAAAAGAAATGTCGATCGGGGAACGCTGTGTCCGCAGATCCAAAGTTTCTGTGGGCGAAGTCCAGTCTGTCTGAACGCCGAAGCAAAACGAGCCTGACGGCGTCGAGACAATCAGGATAAGAACGATCAAAGAGGGAGAAAGAACGCGCCGAGATCTCATCGAGAAGTCCTCCACTTTTCGTTGCTAACCGATCTATTGCCTAGAATTTTGACGTTATCGCAGCCATTGCTGCAATGTCAAGATATTTGCTGATTTTGTGTCGATCGGTGTCGAAACTTCAGTCCGACCACGGTGCCGGCTTTCGCACCCAGCGATGTTTTTTTAGCTCCGTGACCAGCTCGCCCGGCAGCGGCCCAAGGTCGCTTGCGCCGATGTTTGAGTCGACGTGACTCGCCTTTCTCATTCCCGGAATGATCGTACTCACGGCCGGGTCGCTCAGTATGAACCGCAACGCCAGCTCAGGCATCGTCGAGCCTTCAGGAATGAGCGGCTTCAGAGCATCTGCCCGATCCACACTCGGTATCAGATTTTCAGGGGCGAAGTAATGGCTGCGCCAGTCGTCGGCGGGAAACTTCGTCTCTTTTGTCAGCGTTCCCGTTAAAGTGCCCTCGTCGAATGGCACGCGCGCGATCACCGCTACGTTCATCTCTTTACATGCCGGAAATAGCTCGTCCTCAGGGTTTTGATCGAAGATATTGTAAATGACCTGCACCGCATCGATCTTTCCGCTACGGACGGCGCCGACGCCGTTCCATGGCTCCCAGCGATTGATCGAGATGCCGACCGCCGTGAGCGACCCTTGGCGTTTCAGATCGGCGAATTTATCCGACCATCCATCGTCATCCGTCCACGCGTCGTTCCAGGTGTGAAGCTGCACCAGATCAAAGCGTTCCAGGCCCGAGTTCTCCAAACTCTTATGAACGAACTCCTCGATATGCTCCGGAGGGTAACAGTCTGCGATCGTGTTTTCCGGCATGGCTGGCCACTGCATATTTTTTGGCGGCACCTTGGTCGCGGTATAGAGCTTCGTATCCGGATTATTTCTTACGAGCGTTCCAAGCAGACTTTCGCTGCGGCCGCTTCCATAGGCAAATGCCGTGTCAAAGAAATTGCAGCCCAGATCGACGGCCCGCTGCAGCGACGCGAGCGATTCTTCATCGTCCGAGCCCGACCAACTGCCCATGCCCCACATGCCGTAACCGACATCGCCGACCTGCCAACCTGTGCGCCCAAACGTCCTGTATTTCATAAATATTCCGTACAAAGCATCTTACTTTGCATCGCGGACGCAGCGAAATCCGAGATTGTTCATTGCCGAGTCCGGCGTCGAATGGCTGCGGCCCGCAACGCGATAGTTTGAGCAATAGTTTCCCGCGCATAGGAATGAGCCGCCGCGAATGACGCGCTCATCGCCCTGATCAGGCCCGCGCGGATCGCGGCCTGACGATCTGGAGTAATATTCTTCATCATACCAGTCCGCGCACCACTCCCAGACATTACCCGTCATGTCATAAACCCCGTAGCCGTTTGCCGGAAAACTCTCAACGGGGGCGCGGCCGACAAATCCGTCCTCGCCCGTGTTTTTATCGGGAAACTCGCCTTGCCACCAATTCGCCAGGTATTTGCCCTGCGGCTCGAGCTCGTCGCCCCACGCATATTCTTTTTGGTCGAGGCCGCCACGCTCGGCGTATTCAAACTCGGCCTCGGTCGGCAGTCTCTTTCCAGTCCAGCGCGCATATGCGATTGCGTCGTTCCACGAGATCTGGCAAACCGGCTCGTTGGAATTTGCCGTCGAATCCGCGCCCTCAGGATGTCGCCAATCGGCGCCGTCGACGCGTTTCCATTCTCGCTCTACGATATCGAACACTTCTGACCAGCCTAATTTCTCGGCGTCGGTTACGTATTTGGTAGCGTCGACAAATTTTGCGAATTCGGCGACCGTCACTTCATGCTCATCAATGTAAAATGTCTCGACTTCGACCGTATGGACGGGCGCCTCGTATGGCATTCCGTTGTTCGTCCCCATCCGAAAACTGCCGCCTTTGATCCGAACCATTCCGGCCGGTGCGGCCGCTTTCTCGGCTGGCTTTCCGCACCCGAAAAGGAACGCGGCGAGCCCCGCAACGAGCAACAATTTATAAAATTTCGGCGACGGCTTTCTCACTTTGGACAAATGCGTATATCATATTTTACCTAAGGTTAACCGATTTACTAGCAGCGAGGTCGTTTTCTATGAGCTTTGGGATCAGAAGGTTGTCGTCCCTTTTTTCGATCGTCGCGATTCTTGCCTGCAGCCTCCCGTTCTCAGCGACGCGGGTAAACGCACAAACCGACAGATCGAAGCCAAAATATAACGTC
>DASXPW010000141.1:0-10798 GCA_036493385.1 Pyrinomonadaceae bacterium | reverse complement strand
GAATATGGCGAAATATGGGCATTTATCAGCCAAACCTCGCCGTCCTTGACCGAAACATATGAGTCTTTTAACTGTATTCGGCCCGCAGTTATGCTCTTGACTTCCGTACCCACAAGCGCCGCCCCCGCCTCGTATTTGTCGAGGATATGATACTCGTGGAAGGCCTGTCGGTTTGTGAGTATCTCTTTGTCCGCCAGCATAAGGGCTAAAAGTAAGAAGTTAAGGATAAAAAGTCAAAGGCTTTGTTTTTTCGGATTTGCCATTGGCCATCAAATCAGTGTATTTGATAGCTTTTCCTGTTTCTGCTGATGTGGAAGACGATATTGATCTACGGGCTGGCAATGGCCGCGCTGCTTGGGCTGCTGAAATTTGTCGAATATCGCTATCTCGTACGCGATATACCTCTGGAATTCTATATTGGCTTGGTTGCAGTAATGTTCACGGGCCTCGGGATCTGGGTCGGCCTGCGACTGACACGCCCAAAAGTGATAGAACTATCCGGGCCGTTTACACTTAATGAGTCAAATCTTCAAAAGCTCGGGATCAGTAAACGGGAGTACGAAGTTCTCGAACTCATGGCGGCGGGTCTTTCGAATCAGGAGATCGCTGAAAAGCTTTTCGTGTCGATCAGCACCGTCAAAACACATGTCTCAAATGTCCTTGCAAAGCTCGACGCCAGCCGCCGGACCGAGGCAATTGCACGAGCCAAAGAATTGCGTATAATTCCCTAGCACTTTTGAACGAAAAAGTAGTTTTGGACCAAAATCATCCTTTTGACTGATGCGATCAAGGGCGGCCGACCTGTATATTCCACATCAATGGAGGAATAACACTATGGCAAGAATTGTTTTGGTATTCGGTTTGATCTCGGGCGCGATCGCGGCCGGGCTCATGTGGATCCTGATCGCGGTCCAGAACGGCGGGTCCGTGAATCTAGAAAACGGCATGGTATTCGGCTATGCGACGATGATCATCGCGTTGTCGCTGGTCTTTTTCGGTGTCAAATCTTATCGCGACAACAACGGCGGACACATCACTTTTTTAAAGGGCCTGCAGGTAGGCATTCTCATCAGCATTATCTGCGGCGTTTGTTACGCAGCGAGCTGGGAGCTTTATTACCGCGGCAGCGGGCAGGAATTCCTGCAAAAATACACCGCGCACAATCTCGATAAAATGAAGCAGGATGGTTCGTCCGACGCCGAGATCGAGAAGGCACGTGCCGACGGCGAGAAATTTATGGAGATCTACCAGAATTTCTTCGTCCGTTTCGCATTTACGTTGATGGAGATCCTGCCCGTCGGCATTATTGTATCGCTCATAAGCGCGGCCCTGCTGCGAAAACGCGAGCTTCTGCAGGCGGCGCCGGCCTAAGAACGATAAAAGGCTCGTAAAGATAGCCAAGAAAACGGCCTTCTCGAACGGGTTTTGATACCGGTGAAACGTTTGACAAGGTAATTTCAGCCACGTAAATTATGTACTTACGCTGGGAGATCGTCTAATGGTAGGACTGCAGTCTCTGGATCTGCCTATCGGGGTTCGAATCCCTGTCTCCCAGCCAAAGATCAGTCGGGAGACGGGAGCCAAGAGACATGAGCCTGACGCTATGGTCTCCTGTCTCTGGCCTCCCGTCTCGCGTCTATTATGACCAGCTGGCACGAGACGGAAGTTCGGGTTCGATATGCCGAAACAGATCAGATGGGAATTGCCCATCATTCGAATTACCTGATCTGGTTCGAGGCGGGCCGCAGCGATCTCTGCCGGGCACGCGGCTTCTCCTATAAGGAAATGGAGGCGCACGACAATGCCCTTATGGTCGTTGCCGAGTCGTATGTCAGATATAAGTCACCTGCCTTTTACGAAGATGTTCTCACCATCAGAACGGGCATCAGCGAGATCAGAAGCCGCTCGATCAGGTTCAATTACGAGATACACCGGCGGTCCGACGGAACCTTGTTGGCCGAAGGGGAAACGCTGCATCTTGTGACAGGTCGGGACCAAAAGGTCCGCACGATACCCGAGATCTATCGCCAAAAGCTGCTCGATGAGAGCCGTTTGGCGTTTCCAGCCGACCAGTCGTCTAGCTAGATCAGTCGAAGTTTAGGTATTCAACTTGAACGACGCCGTCCGCGCCACATAAACTTGACTCATGCCTACTGCTTCGCGTCCCGAGTTTTACTTCATCTTTGCGATGATGATCTTGATCCTGGTTATCTGCACGGTCGCGTGCATCGCGTTTTTTAAGACCTATAAAAAGGAGATGCGCGAAAAAAACGATCGCGAGACGACGAAGCGATCGGAACACAATGCGAACAACAACGGAGCTTGAATTTCAACCGGCACCTCGCATTTCGTATCTCACGATCGATGTCCGATAATATAGAGAATGGACATCCTCGCATCCCTTAATCCTCAGCAGATCGAGGCAGTCAAAGCCACCGAAGGGCCGCTTCTGATCCTCGCCGGGGCCGGGTCGGGCAAGACCCGCGTGATCACGGTGAGAATCGCATACCTGATCGCGGAAAAGGGCGTCGCGCCAAATAACATTCTCGCGGTCACATTCACAAATAAGGCGGCGGCCGAGATGCGCAGCCGTGTCGAAGATCTGTTGAGAAGCAACAAGCTTCCATCGGCCCCTCTGATCTCTACCTTTCACAGCCTGTGCGTCCGAATTTTGAGACAGGATATTGAAAAACTCGACGAAGGTTACACAAAATCTTTCACGATCTACGACACCGACGACTCGACCAAGGTCATCAAGGTTTGCTTAAAAGAGATGGGCCTTGACGAAAAACAACTGTCGCCGCGAACGGTCCGCAACGCCATAAGCTCGGCCAAGAACAGCGGCAGAGACGCGACCGATTTTGCGTCGGCGACTGAGTATACTGATGAGAAACGCGCTGCGATCGCGAAGGCATTTCAGATGTATGACGCGCGGCTGAACAAGGCGAATGCACTTGATTTCGACGATCTTCTGATCAAGACCGTTCAGCTATTGCGACGCTCGCATGAAACGCGCGAAAAATATAACAACCGATTCAAATATATCCTTGTCGATGAGTATCAGGACACGAATCCGCTCCAGTTCGCATTGATCGGCTTTTTGACGGAAAAACAACAAAACATCTGCGTTGTCGGCGACGATGCACAGAGCATCTACGGATTTCGGCAAGCCGATATTCGAAATATTCTCGAGTTTGAAAACCATTTTCTGAACGCCAAAGTCATCTTGCTGGAACAGAATTATCGCTCGACACAGACGATCCTCGACGCGGCTCACGCCATTATCGAGAACAATGTAGATCAAAAGAAAAAGAAGCTCTGGACGGCGAACGCGGGCGGCGAGCGGGTCTTTTATTATCAGGCCTATGACGCCGACGGCGAAGCGCGGTTCATCGCGTCAAAGATCGAGGAATTTCAACGGCGAGATCCAAACACAAGGGTCGCCATACTTTATCGGACCAACGCTCAGTCACGAGTTTTTGAGGAAGCACTTCGGCGGTTGCGCATCGACTACAACATCGTCGGCGGCTTTTCGTTTTATGAACGTGCCGAGATCAAGGATGTCGTCGCATACGTAAAGCTCGCGCTCAATCCGTTCGACGATATCGCGCTTTTACGGGTGATCAATAGCCCGCCTCGCGGACTTGGGAAACAGTCGCTCGATGAGTTGCAGAGCCAGGCCCGCAAACGAGCGTCATCGCTATGGCTGACCATCGCGACGATATCTGACAAAACGCTTAAGGAAAACGTCAATCTCACGCCTCGGGCAAAAGAATCATTGCGAAGCTTTAAGCGAACGATCGAGACCCTGATAGAAAAGGTCAACCAGACCGAGAATTCTGAGAAGGCGGTCTCCGATGTGGTCATTGCGGCGATCGAGGACACCGGATACGCCTCGATGCTAAGGGTCGAAGCGACGGACGAGTCCGAAGGTCGGCTCGAAAACCTTGAAGAGTTGGTCAACGCGGCTGCCGATTACGATAATCAGCAAGAAAATAACTTGCGCGATTTTATCGACCACGCGGCGCTGACCTCCGACACCGACAAATATGATCGGAACGCGGCCGTGACGCTGATGACCGTCCACTCGGCAAAGGGCCTCGAGTTTCCTATCGTCTTCCTCGTCGGTCTCGAGGACGGGATCTTTCCACACTCGCGAAGTATCAACGATCCGAAGGAGTTAGAAGAGGAGCGCCGCCTCGCCTACGTCGCGATAACGCGTGCCGAAAAATTGCTCTATGTCACTCACGCAATGCGGCGACGCGTTTACGGCGAAGACATCGCCGCCGAGCCATCGCAATTCTTAAACGAGCTGCCCATCGAGCTGATCGAAGACATTACGCCCGGACCGTCATGGCTTTCGTATGCGAAGAGTTCGGGAGTTCAGACAAGCCGGGCCGCTGCCGCGACGCTCAGAGGCGACGACAATGTCCCGCCAAGGAAGAAGAATCTCTACACGGGCCAAACCTACAACAGCGCCGATGCGATCGCAGAGTTTTTCAAGAATCGGGAAGTCAAGAGAGACGGTGAGACTGGGAGAAGAGGAGACGAGGGGAAAGAATCGTCGTCACCACTTTCGGCCTTTGAGAGGTTAAAGTCAGCCGGCACGTCGAAGTCTAAACCCCCAACGACCTCCACAGACTCAGGTTTCGCGCCGGGCACTCATGTCACTCACGAAAAGTATGGCCGGGGACTAGTTCTTCGCCGTGAAGGCTCGGGAGACAACGTCAAACTCACCGTCAGCTTTCCCGGATACGGTCAGAAAAAGCTCATCGAAAAGTTCGCCAATCTGCAAAAGGCATAAAGATTGCAAAATCATTCTTTCGAATTCGAAATGCTGTACTGATTTCGGTCATTTCAAGGAGGAATGATTATGAAGGGAGTGAGTCTGTTCGGAGTTTTCCTGTATGTTGCTATCGGTTTGTCAGGATGTGGCGCGCCGACCGGCAATGCAAATCTCTCAGCGGTGAACACAAATTCCGGCGTTGCAAATTCGATCTCAAATTCGAATCTGAACGCCGTGCCGACCTCTGGGGCGACCGTCGATACACGTGAGCCCGAACAGTATCAGGCGACGGTCAAACTTTCGTTTCAGACCATGGGTAATAATGGTCAGCAATCAACTCTGCCGACGCTCGGAGCTAATGTGGCACGCTCAGGTGACGACCGGGTGATGGAATTTGCTCTGCCGACAAATGAGAAGGTGATCTTTCTGGACAAGGGCGGCATGAGCTATTTGATCCTTCCAAGCCGAAAGCAATTTGCCGAGCTGACGAAAGAGGCTCTCGGGTTTCAGGTCCGTCAGATGATGATGCCTGCCGAGATCGTACAGCAGGCCAAAGCAGTTCCCGGAATGAAGCTCGTCGGCGAAGAGACGCAAAACGGGCGTCAAGTCGTCCGCTATGCATATGAAGCCCAAGCCAACACGAACACAGCGGCAGGCACGGTCGCAACCGAGTCTTACATGCTAATCGACAAGCAGACGGGGCTTCCGCTTCGCACCGAGACCGTTTCGCAATCGCAGAGCGGCGGCAACGTGAACGGTGTTAACGGTATCCGTATCTTGACCGAAATGACCGACATCAAGGACACGCCAGATCCGTCGCTATTTAACCTGCCGACCGATTACCAAAAGATCGACCCGGAAACCGTGAAGGCAAATATCAACGCGATCTTTCAGGTCGTATCGGCCATTGCACAAAACCTAATGCAGCAGAGTGCACAGCATCAGCCGATGTCAAATCTCAATACAAACACCGTTGCAACGCCGACGATGACTCCGTAACTATGGGAAAATTGATCATAGGATTGCTGGTCGGCATTATTCTTGGCGGCGTGGGCGTCTACTTTTTATTTGTAGGCGTCCCGCGTTCGAGTCAGCGCCCCGGCGAGCCGGTCAAGGCTCCTGACCAAGCTGGCGTTCCCCCAGGTACGGCCCAGGTCGTCATTCGCCAGGACCTCCTGAATGCGGCACTTGGGGCGATGTTTCAGCAGATGCAGCCACCTACGTTTCAGATCGGACAACCGTCTGCCGATTGCGCCGGTTCGATTACTATCCTTCCGCAAGGCAGTGGTGTGCAGACAAGTGTGCGCTTTGAAAACAACCAGCTTAACGCGCCCTTGGCATTTAACGGCAGTTACAACTCATTGGTTGGTTGCCTGCAGTTTTCCGGCTGGGCTCAGTCGAACCTGCAATTGAGATTTGACCAAAATACCCAGTCCGTTTATGGCATTGTAAACGTCGAAACGGTCAATCTCGACAACGTCAATCCTGTTTGGAACGGGATCATCACGCCGATCGTCCAATCGACCATTAACAGCCGCGTAAACCCCATCAAAATAGTCGACGGCAAGCAACTTGCTGTCGACCTGCCAATTGCCGCCTCTAAAGGCGAGCTGAAGGCGCCTGTCAACGACGTGCGCGCCGAGGTAAAAGACAACGCCCTAAATCTCTTTGTTATCTATGGGTTCAACGCGACGCCGTCACCGCCCGCCGCGGCACAGCAATAGTGTTTCGCAAATTCGGCCCGCGCCGCCGTCTTACGCATGGGAGTACTGGTCCTTATGCGAAATACGGTTTCATTGTTGCTAACACTCGCGGTCATTATCGCCTCAGGCCTCGGCTGCAGCCTGGTAAGCCACGCCCAGAAGAGCGACGGCAAAGACCAACAGGCGAACAAGACACTAAAAGATCACGGTGTCGACATCGTCGTAGCGGATAAAAAGATCGGCATCCAGGAGTGCGATGATGTGGTCGATTTCTTTAACCGCGAGATCGACAATCCGGACGACGATTTTGTGACCAAGGCCATGAAAAAGACTGTTTTGAACCAATTCAAGGAGCAGTTTCGCCAGGCTGTCGAAGAGAATAAGACCGACAAAGTGCAGCTTGCAAAAGTCTGCAAAGATTTCAGGGACAATCTGGAAAAATACAAAGCCGAGTCCGAAAGCAACAAGAAGTAGCAAGATCGATCTTTCCGTGTCGTCGTGGCGGCCTGTCTTGAATTAGCTTTGAAGGGAAGTCTAAAAAGCAAGCGGTTCCGACAGAACACGGAAACAAAAAAGGCCGCTGCAGTTGGCGGCCTTTTTACATTTGGTAAGAATCGCGTCAAACGCTCATGATCTCGCTCTCTTTGTTTTTGGCGAGTTCGTCGACCTTGCTGATGAAAGTGTTCGTCAACTTCTGGATCTGATCGAGTCCGTTTTTCTCGTCGTCTTCGGAAATGGTCTTGTCCTTGAGCGCTTTTTTGAGGGTATCGTTGGCGGCGTGTCGGACGTTGCGAATGGCGACACGATGATCTTCGGCGATCTCATGGACCTGCTTTCCGAGCTGTTTGCGACGCTCTTCGTTCAACGGCGGCACGGGAAGGCGGATGATCTTGCCGTCATTCGAGGGGTTCAGTCCTAGATTGGCCGCCATGATCGCCTTTTCGACCGCGTTGACCTGCGAGATGTCCCACGGTTGAACGGTGATGAGCTGCGGCTCGGGCACCGCGACCGACGCCATTTGGGTCAACGGCGTTGAGGTGCCGTAATAATCGACATGGACCGAGTCCAGAAGCCCTACATTAGCGCGGCCCGTCCGTACATTGCCGAGCTTTCGCTTAAAATCCTCGACGACCGCATCCATCTTCGGTTTTGTGTCGTTAATAATGTCCGTTGCACTCATACTTTAGGTTTAAGCTGCGGCATTCGCGACCAGAGTACCGATCGAGAGGTCACCGCACACAGCTTTAACAATGTTCCCTGATCGCCGCATGTTAAAGACCATTATCGGCAGATTGTTGTCCATGCACAGCGAGATCGCGGAGGCGTCCATTACTCTTAGCTGCTTTTCGAGAACATCGCGGAAGCTGATGTTATCAAACTTTATCGCACCAAGGTCTTTTACCGGATCGGCGGTGTAGATGCCGTCGACCTTAGTCGCCTTCATGATCACGTCGGCCTCGATCTCGAGGGCACGTAAGGCCGCTGCCGAATCGGTCGTGAAGTAAGGATTGCCGGTTCCCGCGGCAAATATCACAACTCGCTGTTTTTCAAGATGCCGCAGGGCTCGACGGCGGATGAACGGCTCCGCAAGCTGCGGAATGTCTATGGCCGACATCACACGCGTCTGAAGGCCGATCTTTTCGCATGCATCCTGCAGCACAACGCCGTTCATGATCGTCGCGAGCATTCCGATATAGTCGGCAGCCGCGCGGTTCATGTTACCGGCCGATTCAGACACGCCGCGAAAAATGTTTCCGCCCCCAACGACGATCGCAATTTCAACGCCCAGTTCATGAACGGTCTGCAGTTCCTCGGCAACGCTTGCCGCCACCTGAACGTCAATGCCGTAATCGACCGCGCCCATCAGGGCCTCGCCGGAGAGTTTGAGAAGTATGCGTTTGTAAACAGGTTCCATATGCCGGAACGCGGACGCCCACGTCCGCATGAGTGCGAAGCACGAAGAAGTTTCTCGCTCCAAGCGGCGATACGGACAGGGGCGTCCGCGTTCCCGCTTAACCTACCATGGAAGCCACTTCGGCGGCGAAATCATCGGCGCGTTTTTCGATGCCCTCACCCATTTTGTAGCGGGTGAAACGGCGGATCGTGATGTTCTCCTTGATCGAAGCAATCTTTTCCGTCACCAGCTCACCGATCGTCTTTGAAGGATCTTTCACGAACGGTTGATCCACGAGGACGTTTTCTTCGTAAAACTTATTCAAACGGCCCTCGATGATCTTGCTCAGAACGTCATCGGGCTTGTTTGCATTTTTCGGATCGTTCTTTAACTGCTCGCGAAGGATTTCACGTTCTTTTTCCAGTTCACCGGTGGGAACTTCATTGCGATTCGCAAACCGCGGATCAGACGCGGCGACGTGCATTGCGACGTCCTTTACAAGCTGTTGAAACTCTTCGCCGCGAGCGACGAAATCGCTTTCACAGTTGATCTCGACGAGCACACCGACCTTGCCGCCCATGTGAATGTACGAGCCAACTGCACCTTCCGCAGTCGTCCGGCCCGCTTTTTTACTGGCGGTTGCCATGCCTTTCTTGCGAAGGACCTCGATCGCCTGGTTTTCATCACCATTTGCCTCGACCAGCGCGTTCTTACAATCGACCATCCCGGCGCCGGTCTTTTCACGCAGGGATTTTACTGCACTTGCTGTAACATCTGCCATAAATCACTCCAAATAATTGCCGTCAGAGCGAGAGCCTTAGCTCGTCGCCCCTTTATAGCAAGGAACAAGCTAAAGCTTGCAGTCTGAACCTAAGAAAAAGCGTAGCCCGTTCGGTAATCGACGGAGAAGAGCTACGCTTCGGAAATAAAAATTGTTAGCTTGCCGCTCGTTCGCTGCTTTCTTCCGTTTGACCTTCCTGCGGTGCGGCGGCATCGTCTGCGCCGGCCGAGTTAACCGCTTCGGTATTTGGCTCCTGAACGGCGCTCGCCTCACCCGCGACATCCTCATTATTTTCCCCGGTCTCGTCGCCAACTTCTGTTTCAGCGTCGTCTTCGGCGTCCTCATCCTCGACAAAAGCTCGTGCCGAGGCAGGCAAACTCGTTTCGGGAGGCGTCGAGCCTTCATCCTCAGCCGTCGGTGGCTCAGGCTGCGAGACGCCGCCCTCCATACCGATCTGGCGGCCTTCAAGAATAGCATCGGCAATGCGGGAAGCGAACAATCTGATCGCCCTCAGAGCATCGTCGTTTCCAGGGATCACCTGGTTAATTCCCTCTGGCGAGCAGTTTGTATCGACAACCGCAACGATCGGGATGCCGAGACGATTTGCCTCTTTGACGGCGATCTCTTCTTTGCGGACGTCGATGACAAAAAGCATATCCGGCAGGCCGCCCATATCCTTGATGCCCGCTAGGTTTTTCATCAGGCTGGCGTGCTCGTTTCCGAGTTTCAGGCCCTCTTTCTTTGTCAACATTTCCATGCGGCCGTCTTCGCGCATGGCCTCGATGTCCTTGAGCTTTTGGATCGATTTTTGAACCGTTTGATAGTTTGTCAGCAGGCCGCCAAGCCAGCGATTGTTGACGTAATACTGCCCAGCGCGTTCGGCTTCTTCTTTGATCGCCTCCTGAGCCTGCCGTTTGGTGCCGACGAAAAGGACCTTTTGATTTGGTTTTTCGGCCAGCGACTCTTGAACGTAATTCAACGCGTCGCGGAATAATTTTTGGGTCTTTTGCAGGTCAATAATGTAAATGCCGTTACGCTCGCCGAAAATGTACTCCTTCATTTTCGGATTCCAACGGCGGACCTGGTGGCCAAAATGAACTCCTGCTTCGAGGAGCTCTTTCATCGTTACTGTAGCCAAAACTTATATCTCCTTTATTTTCTGGTTTTTGTACTCACCGGAACTTTATTGATAAACCAAGGCGTCCGGTAATGGTTTCGTTAATTGTGAATCGTGTATCGTGAATAGAGAGAACGATTCACGACTTACGATTATCGATTCACTAGCGTTTCGAGAACTGGAACCTCTTTCGAGCCCCTTTCTGACCGTATTTCTTACGCTCCTTCTTTCGCGGGTCGCGTGTGACGAGTCCCGCGCGCTTTAATGTCGTCCGCAGATCGGCGTTATACTCGAGCAGAGCACGGGTGATGCCGTGGCGCACCGCTCCGGCCTGGCCGGCCGAACCGCCGCCGTCGACATTTACAGAAATGTCGAATTTACCTGTTGTTTCCGTTAAGTTAAGCGGCTGCCGGATGATCATCTGCAGCGCCTCGTTCGGGAAATAGGTGTTGAACTCGCGGTTATTGACCTTAATATCGCCGCTGCCCGGGCGAAGGTAAACTCGTGCTGTCGAAGT
>DASXPW010000140.1:0-3709 GCA_036493385.1 Pyrinomonadaceae bacterium | reverse complement strand
CTGCGTTGGGATTCGCTGGGCGAATTTTTAGCAGTACAGGCGAGCTTTGAGCATCTCGCCCAAACTCAAGGTAATAAGAAAGCCCAGGTCTTAGCCGACGCGCTGGACGAGGCAAATGCTAAATTCCTAGCCAATGACAAGTCGCCCGCCCGAAAGGTTGGTGAGATCGATAACCGCGGTTCACACTATTATTTGGCAATGTATTGGGCCGAGGCCTTGGGAAACCAGACAGCAGACCCTGAAATGGCCGCCGCGTTTGCTCCCATCGCCAGATCGCTGCAGGAAAACGAGGCGAAGATCAACGAAGAGCTGATCGCCGCTCAGGGCAAGCCGCAGGACATCGGCGGCTACTATCACTCCGACACGGAAAAGACCGACGCCGCAATGAGGCCTTCCGCCACACTCAATGCCATCGTGGCCGGTATCTAAGAACTAAGGATTAGACCCCAAGATCGCCGCAAACTGCGTCAGACAAAGGCGTTTCATTGATTAGCCGGCTAATATGAAACACCTGAAACACCTGAAACACCTGAACCAAAAGTAACTATTGGAACACCTCGAACGAGCGAAACATTGGAACGGTGAACCGGTGTCTAGAGGCGGTTTATCCGTTCGGCCAAGGCCAGACCGACGTCCGTAACGCCGCCGCGGTCGTGGGTCGTGGTGGCTATCTCGGCGTAGCCCCAGCCGAACGTAATATCCGGATGGTGGTCGGCGGCCTCGGCGATCTCGCCGACTCGATTGACAAAGGCCAGGCTCTCGGCAAAATTCGCAAATTTATAGCGGCGGACTAGCTTTCCGTTCTCGACATGCCAGCCGTCGAGTTTTTTTAATTCCGACGCGATCTCCTCGTCGCTCAATACCCTGCGTTCCATAGAGTTTTCCGAGCCCTCGCTTAGTACGATATACTTTTGTTTTTGACAGTATATCGGTTTTGTATGTTTGGGTTCAATTTATCAAGGGCTGCGGTTCTGATCCTGTCGGCTGCCGTGCTGATGACCGGATGCTCAGGTGCAAAGCAGCCGGCATCGCCTGCCGAGACGTTTCAGACCTACGTTAAGGCATTCAAGAAAAAAGACATAACTACGATGAAACTCCTGCTCTCAAGCGAATCGATGAAGATGCACGAGCAGGAAGCCAAGGCCGAGGGCGTGACGGTCGACGACATAGTCAAACGCGACTCGCTGCTTGGCGACGACCAGACGACGGTCGAATACCGCAACCAAAAGATAGACGGCGACAAGGCCTCGATCGAATACAAAAACCAGTACGGGTCGTGGGAAACCGTTCCGTTCGTTCGCGAGAGCAACGAGTGGAAGATCGACAAGAAAAGCTTTGCCGATCAGATAATGCAGGACATGGACCAGGACAGCCATCGGCTCGACGACGAAATTAACCAGGGGCGACAGCCTTAGGAGAATCCGCGCTTGGCGACGATCAGACCTTTTAGGGCGTTGCGGCCCTTTCCCGAAAAAGCCGAAAAAGTTTCGAGTGCACCCTACGATGTGGTGCAGGCGGCCGAGGTGCGCCGCACGATCAATGAAAATCCGCTCAGCTTTTTGCGGATAACACGGTCCGAAGCCGAGTTTGCCGACGATTCGATGCCCGACCCGGTTGAGGTGTTTGAACGCTCGCGCGAAAACCTGCAGGAATTCATCGCCAAAGGCGTCTTTTTCAACGAGGACGAGCCGTCGCTGTACGTGTACAGACTCACGGCGGGTGAACACGTGCAGACCGGCATCGTTGCCTGCTGCTCCTTGGACGAATACGAGTCTGGAAAGATCAAGAAGCACGAAAAAACGCGGCCGGACAAGGTCAAAGACCGCACCGATCATCTGCTTGCCGTTAGGGCGCAGACGGGCCTAATATTGCTGGCGTATCGCGGCACGCCGCGGCTCCATCAACTAATGGATGCTGCCGTCCGTGACGAGCCGATCTATGATTTCTGCTGCGAAGGCGGCGTACAGCACACGTTTTGGAAGATGAATTCGAAGGACGAACTGGTCGCAGCATTTGAAGGCGTTTCGTCACTCTATATTGCCGACGGGCATCATCGCGTAGAGAGCGCCGATCTCGCTCGCCGTGAGCTGATCTCGCAAAGCGCGGAGCACTCGGGCGACGAAGAATACAACTATGTGCTGGCGGGTGTATTTCCGGCTGAGGACCTTCGCATCCTCGCGTACAACCGCGCTGTGACGGACCTGAATGGTCTTAGCGACAAAGAATTTTTGGGTCGCATTGGCGAAAATTTCGTTGTAACGGAAACTGATGAGACGCGACCAGATCGACGTGGCGATCTTTGCATGTACCTTTCAGGCCGTTGGTATAAACTGCATTTCGCGGCCGCCCGAATCACTACCGACGACCCGGTCGACCGGCTCGACGTCAACATTCTGCAGAGTTGCATCCTGCGGCCGGTTCTCGGCATTTCCGACGAGCGGACTGACGAGCGAATATTATATGTCGGCGGCAACCACGACCCGGAAAGCCTTCGGCAAGAGGTTGACGATGGCCGGATGCGCGTCGCTTTTTCACTGTTTCCGACATCGATGGAAGACCTGCTGGAGGTGTCGGACCGAAATGAGATCATGCCGCCAAAATCTACCTGGTTCGACCCGAAATTGAAGGACGGCATTTTGATTCACCTCATCTGATGAATCGCATCGACCTAGCCAATTTGAGACGCGATTACTCCGGCAAGGAGCTTTCCGAAACCTCTGTCGACCCTGATCCGTTTGTACAATTTGAGATGTGGCTTGCAGAGGCGCTCGACGCTGAGATAACCGATGCGAACGCGATGACCGTCTCGACCGTTGATATCGAGTGCCGACCGACAAACCGGGTCGTTCTGCTCAAGGCGGTCAACGAACGCGGCTTTGTCTTTTTCACAAATTATGAAAGCAGAAAAGGCGCGGATATTGCCGAAAACCCGAACGTGTCGCTGAGTTTTTTTTGGCCGCAGCTTCAGCGGCAGGTGATCATAATCGGAGCGGCCGAAAAAGTTTCGCAGCACGAGTCGGAGGAATATTTCGTTTCGCGGCCGATAGACAGCCGACTCGCCGCATGGGCATCGAAGCAGAGCGCGGTGATCGTCTCGCGAGCCGAGATTGAGGCAGACTTTGCCGAGATTCGTGATCGGTTTGGTGACGATGTGCCGCTGCCGCCTTTCTGGGGCGGCTATCGAGTGACGCCGACGCAGATCGAATTTTGGCAAGGGCGCGCCAGCCGCCTGCATGACCGGATAATGTATCGACGGACGGACAATGATTGGACGCTCGAACGGTTATCGCCGTAATAGCAGATCAAAAATCAACATGATCGAAACAGAACGGCTGCAAATGAGACAGTTGACGCGTGACGATCTGCCTTGGCTGATCGAGATGCGTGGACGGCCCGAAGTGCGGAAATATCTCGGCGGCGAGCGAATGCAGAATGCAGAGGCGATAACACGGCGACTCGAATTTTATTTCGACTGTTATGAGAAAGGGCTCGGCCAGCGGGTGATGATCTGGAAGGAGACGGGCGAGCGGATCGGGTGCAGCGGTCTGCAGCCGCTCGAAGATACAGGTGAGATCGAGGTCGGCTACAGCATACAGCCCGAATTTTGGCGGCGCGGCATCGGCTATGAATGCGCGATACGATGGCTCGATCACGGCTTTAACGTACTCGGTCTCGAACGCATTGTCGCGATCGCCGCAAAAGAGAACGT
>DASXPW010000139.1:0-2345 GCA_036493385.1 Pyrinomonadaceae bacterium | reverse complement strand
GCGCTTTTGTTAAACCTATTCTGCTCGTGCAAAATACAAAATTACGGCAACACCTGGTCTATATGACGATTGACGAACAGCTTGCATTTTTGAGAAAGGGAACGGTGGATGTGATCCGTGAGGATGACTTGCGAGCAAAGCTCGAGCGCTCCGCGAAATTGAACACGCCGCTGCGGATCAAGCTGGGCCTTGACCCGACGGCGCCGGACATACATCTCGGGCACACGGTCGTCATTCGCAAGCTGAAGGCGTTTCAGGAGCTGGGGCATATCGTCATTTTTCTGATCGGGGATTTTACGGGAATGATCGGCGACCCGTCGGGCAAAAACGTCACGCGGCCGCCGCTCTCTCGCGATGAGATAAACGCCAACGCCGAAACGTATCAAAAGCAGATGTTCAAGCTGCTCGACGCCGAGAAGACCGAGCTGAGATTCAACGGCGAATGGATGGACAAATTTACATCGGCGGATTTCATCAAGCTTGCAGCAAAAACGACCGTGAGGCAGATACTCGAACGCGACGATTTTGAAAAGCGGATGCGTGAGGAAAAGCCGATCTCGCTGCACGAGCTGCTTTACCCGCTGGTGCAAGGATATGACTCGGTCGCATTGAACGCCGACGTCGAGCTTGGCGGCACGGACCAGAAATTTAACCTCCTGATGGGCCGGAACCTGCAACGCGAATTCGAGCAGGAGGCGCAGGTCATCATGACGACGCCGCTGCTCGAGGGCCTCGACGGCGTCAACAAAATGTCGAAGTCTCTCAACAACTATATCGGCATCGACGAGCCGGCCGGCGAGATGTTTGGCAAGGTGATGTCCATTTCGGATGCGCTGATGTGGCGATATTACGAGCTGCTGACGGATGTTTCATCCGACGAGTTGAACGCCATGAAGTTTCGGTGCGAGTCGGGCGCGGAAAATCCGCGTGACGCGAAAGTAGATCTGGCAAAGCGCATCATCACAGATTTTCATTCAAAAGATGATGCAGATGCCGCGGCGGATGAATTTGAACGGCGCTTTGTTCGAAAAGAGGCGCCGGACGATGTCGAGGAAAAGCGCATCGCGTCGGGCGAACATAAACTTGCGGATCTGCTTGTCTTAACCGGCCTCGCAGCGTCGAAGGGCGAAGCACGCCGGCTGATCGAACAGGGCGGTGTTAAGGCGGACGGCAAGAAAATTTCCGAACCAGCGTCGGTCATTGAACCGGGTTCTAAGGGGATGTTGATACAAGTCGGAAAGCGGAAATTCCTTCGAGTGTTATCTAGTGAGTAACGCTTTGTGAAAACGCTAAGCCTTTTGTGGTAGAGGTCGGGTTTCGACACAA
Organism: Pyrinomonadaceae bacterium; assembly: GCA_036493385.1. Taxonomy (GTDB): domain Bacteria; phylum Acidobacteriota; class Blastocatellia; order Pyrinomonadales; family Pyrinomonadaceae; genus OLB17. Next base: position 1,019 of record DASXPW010000139.1, on the reverse strand, counting down.
AGAACGCAAAGGAAGCACAAAGAGCACAGAGAAATCTCCGTGTAGCAGATCCCGTCCAAATAAAATAAGCTATTTATTGACTAGATGGCCTTACGAAGCCCCCGAAAAAAGAAGCTCTCAGAACGCATCAATTCATATGTCGCGTCGGACACACCTCTCCGAGCGTTGGCGGGGGATCTGTCGAAGGTGGCGAAGACGGCGATGGACGAGGCAAATACGTTGACGGTCGAGCATGTCGAGATCGGGCTTCGTCGCCTGCCGCCAAAGCTTGACGGCTTTCGCATAGTTCATCTTTCGGATACTCATCACAGCCGCTTCACTGATCTGGAACACATTTCGCGAGCGGTCGAGATCGCAAACGAGCTGAAGCCGGACATGGCGCTGCTCACGGGCGATTATGTATCGCATGACGCCGACTATATCGCGCCGGTGGCTGAGGTTTTGGGCAGGCTCGAATCTGAATTCGGCACCTATGCGTGTCTTGGGAATCACGATCATTGGACCGACGCGGCTCTCGTAACACATCTTTTGCGCGGCGAGGGCGTCACTGTTTTGATCAATGAGGGATTTCGTTTTGAAGCGCGCGATGCGACGTTCTGGCTGGCCGGCGTCGACGATTATATGGCCGGAAAGACAGACGTACGGGCAGCTCTACACGGCTCATTTCCCGACGAAATGAAACTCCTCTTGGCGCACAATCCGCTGATCTTTCGCCAGGCGGTGAGGGCCGAGGTCGATCTAACGCTGAGCGGACACACGCACGGCGGGCAGATCAAAATGCGCGATCCGGAGAAAAAGATCCTGCCGTCGCGCAAGCTAAAGAGCGGCCGTCACCAGCGAAAAGAGTCGCAGATCTATATTACGCGCGGCATCGGGACGGTCGTCGTTCCGGCGAGATACCAATGTCCGCCGGAAGTTACGCTGTTGGAACTACGGTCCTTATGACTGCGGACTGCGGATCGCGGACTGCGGAATATGAATCGCATTCATAATGGCCACGAACGATAGAAAGGAGAAAA
>DASXPW010000138.1:0-2858 GCA_036493385.1 Pyrinomonadaceae bacterium | reverse complement strand
CCACTGCCGCTTGCCTCTATTTGTCTGGCATCATTCATGAACTGCTTTGATCGCCTGTGGTCGAGCTACCGTTTGACGACCTCTGAGCCTGCGAGGAGAAACGCACCAGCCCCATACACTTCCCAACTGTCCGCATTGAAGTTTTTCCGTGGGTCGGCTCCAATGGGCTGAGTCCAGCCGACCATTCCGTCGGGGTGAACGAGTCCGCTGAGCGCCATCCATGCCTTCTTAACTGCGGGCAAATACTTATCTCGCGGAAGCACCTTGTTATTTATTCCCCATGCCATCGCGTAAATATCAAAACCAGATCCACTCGCCTCACCGCCGGGATAGGCTTCAGGGTCGAGAAGGCTCGATCGCCACAAGCCGTCCGATTCCTGAAGCGATAACAGACGCTCCATAAGAGCTTTGTACTGCGTCAAATAGAATTCGCGCTTCGGATATTCTTTCGGGAGCTCCTTTAATACACGAACGAGGCCGCCGGCGACCCAACCATTGCCGCGGCTCCAAAATACTTTCTTGCCATTCGCCTCGCGTTTTCCTTCGCCTGCCTCGTTTATGAGGTGGCTCGCGTCTCGTGCATAAAGTTTTTCGTCTCTGTCGTAGAGAAGGTCGTACGTCTGCTTAAACAGATGGTCGTTCAGTTCAAGGTACGACTTGTCTCCCGTGATGTTGCTTAATTTCACCAACGTCGGCGGCGCCATGAAAAGTGCGTCACACCACCACCACGTTATACCTTTTGTTGCCGCTTGCTCGCCCTTTTCGTTCTTAAGATGTTCGATCGTGTCGATCGTCGGCTGCAGCATCCGTCGATCTTTTTTGACGCGGTAGAGGTCGAGATACGTTTGACTGATCGCGATATCGTCTGCATGATCGAAGCGCGGTCCGGGCTTCCAACCGTTCTTCTCGCCCATCTCCAACATCGCCGTCATTAGCTCTGGCGAAGCAGTCGTTTCCCAGGCAGCAAATATGCCGGCGTAAAACGCGCCGTTGGTCCAGTCGTTCAAGTCATGTTTTGGATGGTCGAGCTGCCATTTCGCTACCATTAACATCCGGTCTTTGATGTGTTTTCGATCAAAGACATCGCTCTTCTGTCCAACGGCCGAAGCGCCCGTGAAACCGAGAATGAGCGGGGCCAAGACTAAGATGAACTTTATGATCCTCATCGAAGCGTAAACGAGTCGGACAGGCCGCCGACCATCACTCTAAATTCGCCGGGCTCAGTCACAAATCGATTTGCGGCGTTTATAAAACCGAGATCATGGCGATCGAGCGTAAACCGCACGGTCCGGCTCTCGCCGGGTTCAAGATAGATCTTGGCAAAACGCTTGACACGTTTTATCGAAGGCGTCAGAGAGGCGACCTCATCCCTCAAATAGAGGATCGCGGTTTCGCCGCCGGCCCTTTTGCCCGTGTTCTTTATTTGAAACGAAACCGTGAGCTTGTCACGGCTCGTTATCGATCGTTCAGAAAGATCCAGATGACTGTATTCAAACGTTGTATAGCTGAGGCCGTGACCGAACTCGAACTGTGGCGAGAACGGCGTACCTGGAGCAAAATTTCCGAATGGCTGCGCATCGTACGTCGGGAAATAACCAGCGGTTCGTGGATATGTGATCGGCAGCTTGCCTTCGGGATCAAAGTCACCGAAGAGCACATCGGCGATCGCTCGGCCGCCTTCGTTACTCGGGTTGTATGCCATCACAATGCCGTTCACCTTATCCGCGATGCTGCTTATTATTCGCGGACGGCCCTCGATCAATACCAGCACGACAGGTTTTCCGGTCGCGATGATAGCGTTTGCAAGCTTTAGTTGAGGCTCAGGCAACGTCAGGTCGTCAATATTTCCCATTCCCTCGGCGTACGAGCCTTCGCCAAGCGCCAGCACGACGACATCGGAGTTACGTGCTGCTGCAATCGCCGCTGAAATATCAGCTTCTTCGTCGATATTTGTTGGATTATTATTCGACGCCGAACCTGGCTTACGCACTATCCTGGTGCCCGGAACAAACGTGACGTTTCGGGAACCAAGCTTATCCGTCATTGCTGTTTGGAGAGTAGGTTTGTCTTTTGGATACAGCGACTCTTCGGAACCCTGCCATACATATGTCCAACCGTTGTTCAATGAGATCAAAGAATCGGCCGTCGGCCCGGTGACTAGTATTTTCTGGCTGTTGCTTAACGGAAGAATGCCGTTTTTATTTTGCAAAAGCGTTATTGATTCGTGAGCAGCTTGGAGTGCAGTAGCGGCATATTCCTCTCGGCCAAAGTTCGTGCGTAACGATTCATCCGGTATTGGCTTATCGAACAAACCAGACTCGAACTTTACGCGCAGAATTCGTCTGACAGCGTCATCGATGCGTGTCATCGGGACTTGTTTGGCCCGCACGAGTGCGATCAGATCGTCACTGAAGCTATAGCTGAGTGGCACCATGCTCATGTCGACGCCCGCCATGATCGCGAGACGCGTAGCCTGCTTTTCGTCGGCCGCAACGTGCCAATACGAAACGAGTTTTTTGATGTCTTCCCAGTCGCTGACGACGAACCCGTCAAACCCGAGCTCGCCTTTTAATACATCGGTCAATAAATGTTTATTGATGTGTCCCGGTACTCCGTTCACTTCGGCGGAATTGATCATTACCGTGCGAGCGCCGGCATCGACACCGGCAGCAAACGGCGGCAGGAAGAATTCTCTTATCGCGTATTCAGGAATGTATGCCGGCGTCCGGTCGCGGCCCGTAAGAGGAAAGCTATATCCGACGTAGTGTTTCAAACTCGCCGCGACATGTTTGTCGCCGCTCACATCGTCGCCCTGCAGTCCGCGGACAAATGCCGCTCCCATACTCGACGCGAGATAA
>DASXPW010000137.1:0-4297 GCA_036493385.1 Pyrinomonadaceae bacterium | reverse complement strand
CTTCGTTCGGCGTTGGCCACATATTGGGCGCTCGCACTTGGAACAAAGCCGAAGATCGTACCAATGATGATCGCGAGTGCGGCCAAATGGTTTGGAGTGTTTGAACGTCGCACCGACTGGTTTCCTTCAATATTCATAACCTTGGTTGCCGTCACGGCTAACGGAAATTCCGTGAATCGGCGTTCTCTTAGAGCGACTTGCGTGCCGATTGCTAAACTACTGAAGGATATCAAGTTAAACGGCGTTCAAACCCGATCGCTAATCATTTTGACAAGTTCCCCCGGTCAGGATGACCGGTCGCGCTCGATGGACTGGAACGGTCCGAAGATATAGATCTCGCCGGCGTCAGCTGCTAATAACACGGACTCGGTGTGTTTCTCAGTAGCATTTTTCGTTCCGGACAGCTTTGGAATAAAATCTAAGTCAGTTTGGGCCTATTAAGCGGGTACCGAATAAACATCCTGTCTCCAGTCACTTAAGCTATTGGCCATGAGCTGTAAGCCGCTTTAAAACAATGTACCGCCAGCGGAAGCGGTGCTATAGGCTCAGGTGACGAACTCTCTCGTCCGCGTTCTTCGAGAGACCTATATCCTCGGCCCACAAAGCGTTTCGATCTCGGAGTTGTGTCCACAATTCAGCGCTTTTCTCGTACGATTCTCTAGCCTTGTCCAGACGTTTTAAGGATGCAAAGGCGTCGCCGAGATCTGCGTAGAGCCTTGCTAATTGCCGCCGATAGTCAATTCGCTGCGGATAGAGCGAAACCATCGATTGGATGACGCTTGCCGCTTCTTCATAGACTTCGACCGATTTAGCAGAATTTCGGCTGGCCGCAAGGGCCTCGCCAGTAAGCATCAGGCTGTTGGCAACGTCATCGCGATACTCTACGTTGTTTTCGTCGGCGCTAACAAGATCGCGACGAACGGATACGGTTTTTTGTAGTAGTGCAAGAGCATCGACATAATCACCTTTGGCGAGAAGGGTCTCAGCGACGTGATGCGAGCAATCGCCGACATCCTTTTTAGCGCGCGCATTTTCGGGTTCTTTTGCGAGAAGGTCGGCATACATCGCCAAGCCCCGGTTCCCAAACTCCAAAGCTTTCGGATAATTTTTCAGTCCGCGAAAGGCATCGCCCGCATTGTCAAGAGCTGTCGCTTCGGATCGGCCATACTCGTCGTTTGTCGGTTCGCGTGAAGATAGCGCTTCTTCAATAGCAACCATTGCCATCTGATTATCGAGCGACTTCTGGTAGTCGCCTTTGATCCTGAAAATGAATCCAAGCCGTTCGCGGCAAACGGCTATTCGATGATCGACCTCTTCGTCAGAAAAAGATCCGCGTCCTTGTTCAGCGGTTGATAAACACCTCTGGTATACGTTCAATGCCTCAGCATAATTACCCGTCTCCGTCAGAGCGTCACCAAGGAACGCCAGATTTCGCGTGGCTCCTTGAAAGGTTACGAAATCGTGCGATCGGGGCAATAGCCTGTCGGTAATTTCCGTTGCGTCGAGCATTCTCTCGACCGCCATATCCGGTTTGCCGAGCACCTGGAACATCGGGCCAAAGCGCGACAGCGTGATGGCAAGTCCGAGTTGATATTCGTTGTTGGTCGGCTCTTTATTTACCAGGCGGCGGCGAAGGTCAAGTGATCTCTCGTATGACTCAAATGCGGCCCCGGTGTCGCCCGTTCGCGAAAAACCGGGGCGCCCCTGGGCATCTCCGAGTTTTAGATACGCGGTCGATAGTTCCCACAGCAGTTCGGGATCATCGCCGGCCTCTTGCGACAAACTGTCGAGATATTCCTGGGCCGTCTTGACGACCATTTCTCGGGCTTTCGTTGCGCCTTTGAGATCGGCGATCGAATCATGAAAATCGAACAGAAATGAATTTGCCAGGTTCCTGACGTCCTTGAATCGTCGCTCCGCCCGGTCACGCTCGCGTTTGGCAACCACCGTCTGCCACGTCGTGACCGAGGTCGCGGCAATAAGGGTAAATAAAACAAAAACACCGGCGACAACGACGGTGCGATGCCGTTTTGTGAATTTAGCAAGACGGTACGAAAGCGAATCGGCTGTTGCAGTTACCGGCATGCCCTCGAGATGCCGCCGAATATCTTCGGAAAATTCGTGGACCGATTGATACCGACGTTCGGATTCCTTTGCAAGAGCTTTCAAGATGATGTTATCGAGGTCGCCGCGCAACGATCTTGAATTCGTCATTGCTGGTTTCACAACGGTTCCGCGGCCGAGTTCGCCGTTCGTGTCTTCAACCACAGGCAAATTGCTGCTGACCACCGAGCTAGGTTTCAACGGCTCTTCGGTCCAGACGATCTTGGCCGCTTCTTCTGGCAGCCGGCCTTCTATCTTGATCGGTCGTCGGCCGCACAGAAGCTCATACAGGACAACGCCCAGCGAATAGACGTCGCTCGCAGTTGTGATCGGTTGTCCGCAAAGCTGCTCAGGACTTGCATACTCTGGTGTCATTACGCGAAACATCGTCGCAGTCGCTTCGTTCGTATCCAAAGACCAATCTGGACGCAGAAGTTTTGCGATACCGAAATCGAGCAGCTTTGGAGTGCCGTCATCCGTAACCATGATGTTCGATGGCTTTAGGTCGCGGTGAACGATCAGATTCTGATGAGCGTATGAGATGACCGAGCAGATCTTTCGAAACAGCGCCAGACGCTCATCGATGTCGAGTGCATGCTCGTCGCAAAACTTGTTCACGGGCGATCCTTCGACGTATTCCATTACAAAATAAGGAACGCCGTCGGCTGTTGTTCCGCCGTCCACCAGGTTCGCAATGTTTGGATGCTGAAGCTGAGCGAGTATCTGGCGCTCCATCATGAAACGCTTGAGTACCGCGTTCGTATCCATTCCGCGTTTTATTACTTTGATAGCGAATTGTTTCTCAAACGAGGCATCCGAACGGTTCGCGAGATAGACCGTGCCCATGCCGCCATGGGCGATCACTCGAACTATTAGGTACGAGTCGATCTCTTTACCGATATATACATCAAGATTGTCGTTACCGGTTAGACCGAGATCGACGACAGCGGGCTCATTGATAAAAGCACCTGCTTCATCGCTGGCGCGCAGCAGGTGTTCGATTTCCTGTCGGAGGTCCTCATCGCATCGATCCAAAAACGCCGAACGCTCTACCTCAGGAAGATCGTTCGCGGCATTAAAGGCCACTTTGACCTTGCTCCAACGGCTCGAATCCATAAATTCCCTGACCATTACGCGGAATCACAAGCGAGATCGGCTCATTTCATCTTTTCATAGAGCCACGCTCGTGCCATCACCCACTCTCGCTTAACGGTGGCCGGCGAGATCTTCAATACTTCACCTGTTTCCTCGATCGTCATACCGCCAAAGTATCGCAGCTCAACTATTTTCGCCTGTCCGGGGTCGAATTCCGCCAGCTCGTTGAGAGCTGCGTCCAGCTCGATCAATTGTAGGTTCGAGTCGCCCGATATCTCGCCGATATCGTCGAGCGAGACTTTCAGGCCGTTGCCGCGTTTGTCAGCCAGGCGGCTGCGGGCATTGTCTAGCAGAATGCGCCGCATTGCCTGCGCCGACAACGCAAAAAACTGCCCACGATTCTTAAAGTCCACCGAGTGCTGATCGATCAGTTTTAGGTAGGCTTCATGGACGAGGGCAGTGGTTTGCAGTGTCGTACCCGATCGTTCGCGCGCGAGATAGCTGTGCGCCAGACGCCGAAGTTCGCCATAGACCAATGGCAAAAGCTCGTCGAGAACGGCTCGGTTCCCTTTTGCATAGTCGTCAAACAGCCTTGTGATCTCGTTCATCGGTGCAACTTCGAACGTCCCTTTCGGCGAGATAAACAAACGCGTGAGCCGATTCTACTATCCTTTCCGCGTAATGCACAGAGCAAAAATATATGCCTACACCAATATCCAGACTCGTAAGCTCTGCCACAATAATCACCGCGCTATTCCTCGTTCTCACCAGTCAGGGCCCGGCCTCGATCGCCCAAAGTGCTCTCCGCAGGATCGAATACTCGAAAGTCAGCGATTTCGTAGCGGATTTTAACGAGCGCCGCGACGGGGAGAGGCTCGTCGTGACTGGTGTTCCGTCGTTCGACAATATGATATTTCAGAAGCGTTTCAATATGTATAGGCTCGAAGGCGAGCAGCCGTCCACCGATGTCGGGGACACGTTTTACACGTCACCTGCAATGGCAAAGCTCCTGTTGACGCATCTGGGAACACTCAACGAAACATTTCGCATTACATGTACGCTTATTCAATTTGTTAGCAGTCAGGATGTCTATCGTTCG
>DASXPW010000136.1:0-3030 GCA_036493385.1 Pyrinomonadaceae bacterium | reverse complement strand
TGGGCGTCGTCGCGGCTGTTGAGAATATGCCCGATGGCGCGGCGTCAAGGCCGAGCGACGTCGTCACGGCCAGCAACGGCAAAACGATCGAGATACTCAACACCGATGCCGAAGGCCGCCTTATTCTGGCTGATGCGGTTTCGCACGCCGAAAGGAATGGAGCGACTCGCATCGTCGATATGGCGACGCTAACAGGCGCCGTTATCGTCGCCCTGGGTGACATTAATACGGGCATCATGGGCAATGACCAGCAATTTGTCGATGAGGTTATCGATTGCGGCCGCGAGGCGGGCGAAAACTTCTGGCAGCTTCCCGTGGGCAAGGACTACAGCAAGCTGATCAAGTCCGACATTGCCGATATTAAGAATATTGGACCGCGCGGCAAGGCCGGCACGATCATCGGCGGAGTCTTTATCCAGGAGTTTGTCGACAAGGCGAAATGGGCACATCTCGATATTGCCGGAACGGCGTGGGCGGACAATGCTCGCCCGTACCAGGCAAAAGGCCCAACCGGGGTCGCTGTTCGAACCCTTGTTAAGCTCATTGAAAGATCTCAGTAGCGAACAAACTCATCGAATTACTTTGACAGGCCGATATTTTCGAAAATGTCGGCCTTTTTTCCGCAAATCAATTGACAAAAAACGGTCACTTCCTGTGTAATTAGGCATCCGTCCTCAGGGCCCTCTGACCTATGCAACGAAACGTCGTCAATCTCTTTGCTGTGCTGGGCATTTTGTTCGTCATCACGGCATGTGTCTGCCAGTCCGATAGAAACAAAGATTCGAGCCAGACAAACTCGGACCCCAGCGGTCCGATCAAGGTCAGCGCCGAGAAAAGTCCTGATAAAACCTCTGGCTCGACCACCTCGAATGATAAGAAGAAGGACGAGGGCGACTTCATCGCCCAGCACGAGACGGTTTCGAACTCGCGATATGCCGAGATCGACAAGCAGATCAAGCAGGAAAAGCTGTTGGAGCGGGCCGCCGATGGTCTGAACCAGGCACTGATCCTGCCGCACGACATTTTTCTAAAGAGCAAAGATTGCGGAGACGTCAACGCCTTTTATAACCCTGACGATCATTCGGTCACGGTCTGCTATGAGCTGATGGAACAATTTTTCCGTGATTTTAAGAGCGAGGGGTACGACGACAAAAAGGCGTATGACATGATGTTTGATGCCATTCGTTTTGTCTTCCTGCACGAGATCGGGCACGCTTTGATCGATACATATAAACTGCCGGTGACGGCCAATGAGGAGGACGCGGCGGACCGGTGTTCGTCGTTTATCAACATCGAAGAGTTAGGCGACGACGGTGTCAAAGCGGTGCTGGCCGCCGCTGAGGCTTTTCAGGTCGAGTCGCGCAATTCCGGAACTCACGAGCGGAACATGGCCGATGAGCATTTGCTTCAGGAACAGCGTTTTTATAACGCGCTCTGCATGCTCTATGGCTCAGACCCCGACAAATACGACACGATCCTGACAAAGGGATTTTTGCCCAAGGAGCGAGCCGCGCGCTGCCCGACGGAGTACCAAAAAACGGTCGAGAGCTGGCAGACGCTGCTTGAACCGTGGCGGAAATGAATTTCCAAAAATATCTAGAGGAAGTATGAGACAAAATATCCGTAACCTCCTTTTTGGCCGTGACTCGCGAGTGAGCGGCGCGATGGCACTCACAATTGTGTTGCTCGTTGCTCTCGGGTGCACCTGCGGCAAGGGACTTGATCTCGGCAACACGAGCTCAAGCTCGAACAGCAACTCGGGCAGCTCGAGTAATTCTATCTTTGGCAGCAGTACCAGTGACAATGACAGCGGTGTGCCCGACGACAATCTCATTAAGGCGTTGGTCAAATCGACGACTGCCGATTTTGCAAGCGCGATCGAGAATGAAGATTTCTCGACCCTCTACGCTAACGCGTCCGACGATTTTAAGCACACCTACACCGAAGACCAGATGAAGGATTACTTCAAGGACTTCATTACCAAAAAGAAACAGGTCGTGCCGATCCTGGCCAAGGCTATCTCGACGGACCCCGACTTTACGAGCAAGCCTTCACTCCGTACCGAGGCCGGCACCGACATCCTGGTCGTGAACGGCAAGTACGCGACCAAGCCGGTGCCGGTAACGATCGATTACGAGTATGTAAAACGCGGCGGCGAATGGAAGCTTTTGGTCCTCAAGATCTTCCTGATGTAGACGGTTGCAACCGATCTGATGCGGTCAAGGGTGCCTTCAAGGCACCTTTGATTTTTGTCCGAACGGCCGATAGACTTAACTCTTTGCGTATGTTTCTTTGCGTTCTTTGCGTGAGGAAATCTTGTCTCAAGCAAAGCTCGCCGAGTACGCAAAGTAAAATCGAAACAGATTTGAACAAATGAAAATTCACGAATATCAAGGTAAGGCAATTCTTAAGGAGTATGGTGTCCCGGTTCCGCGCGGCATTGTTGCCCGCACACCGGAAGAGGCCGAGGCGGCGGCCAAAGAACTGGGCACGGACATTGTGGTCGTCAAGGCGCAGATCCATGCCGGCGGCCGCGGCAAGGGCGGCGGGGTCAAGCTTGCTAAATCTCCGGCTGAAGCAAAAGAGATCGCCTCGCAGATGCTTGGGATGCACCTTGTCACTCACCAGACCGGTCCCGAGGGCCGCGAGGTCAAAACGCTGCTCGTCGAGGAAGGCTTGCCTATCGATCGCGAGTTTTATCTCGGCATAACACTGGACCGCGTGACGAGCCGAAACGTCTTTATGGCCTCGTCTGCGGGCGGCATGGAGATCGAAAAGGTCGCCGAAGAGACGCCGGAATTGATAATGAAGGAAACGGTCGATCCGGCCGTCGGCCTCAGACCGTTTCAAGCGCGAAAGCTGGCGTTTGGTCTTGGCATCCCGAATGAGCTGATCAACCAAGCTGCGAAATTCATGCTCTCGCTCTACGATGCCTATGAAAAGACCGATGCCTCGCTTGTCGAGATCAATCCCTTCCTGTTGACCAAAGATGGCCGCCTGATCGCGCTCGATGCAAAATTGAATTTCGAC
>DASXPW010000135.1:0-2719 GCA_036493385.1 Pyrinomonadaceae bacterium | reverse complement strand
AATTCGGACTACGCGTTCACCGTGACTAACGTCATTATTCACGGCGTTCCTTATTTTGCGTTGATCTATGTTTACGCGCGGTTTCGCCGCGAACGGTCCGGCCGCGTGTATAAAACGCTTTCGCATAACTGGCTCATATTTCTGGCGACGCTGTGGGCCATCGCCTATGTTGAAGAACTGTTTTGGAATCGCGGCATTTGGCATGAGCATCAGTGGCTGTTCGGCAGCGACTGGGACTTGCAGACGGCGAAACTGTATCTCGTTCCGTTGCTAGCCGTGCCGCAATTGACGCATTATGTGCTTGACGGCTTTATCTGGCGGCGAAAGAATAACCCGGATTTCAGATTGATCTAGAATGTGGGCGGTAAAAGATATTAGGACAGTTTCCAGTCATCAGTTTCCAGTTCACCATTGTCTCGGACTGTCGGTATTAATTGTTTTATTGTTTCTTCCGTCGTGCAAAAGCACAGGCCGGGGCGACGCTCCGAGCATTTTTAGTTCCGACCAAACTGCCGACGCAGCGAAGATCGTCGTTTCAGCAAATGACGACCTTACAAAGATCAAAGTCCTGTACAAGGAGAACGAAGGCAAGCGCGAAGAGATCAAGAAGGCGTTGGAAACCGACGACGCCGCGTCAGTCAAGAAGTTGGCCGACGACGTTGTTGGTTTGATCAACGACGGTTACAACAACGCGCAAGACGCCGTCGACAAGCTCGAGCGTGCGCAGGAAATGCAGATCAATGACGACTATCGAGAATACCTGCGGCTCAAGGAAGAGAGTCTAAAATCCGAGATGGAGGCCTTTGACAGCTATCGTCAGGCTGCTCGAACGCTTCGCGACAACTACGACCCGAAAAATGCCTCGATGCACGACAAGGTCAAAGAAGATTTTAAAAACCGCGTCGAGAACTACCGCAAGCTGATGGAAGAGGCACGTGACTACAGCAATCGGGCGAACGAGATCGCAAAGGACGCGCTGCAGAAACAACAAGGCCAATAAAAAAGGCGAGCCGATCGCTCGCCTTTTTCTAACTTGATCAGATCACCTAGACGATCGGTCCCGAAAAGAAAAACTTCATCGGCTTCGCCTCCGGAGCCTTCGGCGTTGGCGGCGCTGTTTTTAGCCGCTGAAGAGTTGGCGGAGCAGGAGTCAATTCTGTACCGCCGTCGTCATCATTCCGGAAAAAGAAATTGCCGTCCTTCGCGGCCTCTGGTGTGACGTTAACGGTCTGTCGGCTACCATCGCGAACGATGGTGAGCTGCACATCGCCATCCTTCTTTTCATTGATGGCGCGGACCAACTCGGATTGGTTCATTATCGTGCGGCCATCGGCCTGAACGATGATGTCACCGGCCTTGAGACCTGCCTTTGCCGCAGGCGTATTGTCGCCAACGTCGCTTACCATAATGCCGCTGTCGACCTTAAAGTGATCGGCTAGTTGTTTGGTCAACGGTGTCGTGCTGATACCGATACGACGACCGCCTGTCAGGGAAGACCACTCCCAGCCCTGCCCGTTGGGTAAATTGAACGTGCGAAACTGTCCGTTTGGCATGTTCTGCAGATCGGGCATGTTTTGAAGGTCAGGCATGTTCTGCAGATCGGGCAGATCTTTCAGATCCGGCATATTGAGGTTGCCCATTGGCGGGACGGTGAATTCAAAATTGCCGTTCGAAAACTCCGGCATCGGCCGTTTTCCAACCGTCACCGTGATCTCACGCTCGGCTCCGTTTCGAAGTACCGTAACTCGTGCCTGATGGTCCGGGTCGACCTCGCCAAGAAGGCGTGTAAGTTTGCGGGCGCTCGTCACCTGTTCGCCGTTAAACCCGACAATAACATCGCCGGCCTGAATGCCGGCCATGGCAGCAGGCGATTTGTCCATCACCTTTTCTACCGCTACGCCGCGCACCTCGCGAAGCCCGAATTTGCCGAAATTGTCCTTTGTAACCTCCTGAGTCTGCACACCGAGGTATCCGCCATCGCCGTCAAATGTCCAGGCAAAGGAGCGCGGGGCATTGTCAGGCTGAGGCGGTGCCGGAGTCTGCTGAGCGACCGCGGCCGTGCCGGCGGCGACGCCTAAGAGTAAGCAAGCCAATGATTTACTGATCATAAAACCTCCGATCTTTCAATAATCCTTAATTAGCTACGTTGAGTTGATACGCTCGCGTGTATAGATTTGTTGCACCGGGAAAGCCGGAAGGTTGCCTGCGGGGTCGATCAAGTTAAGTGAGGCATGCGTGCTAACCACGGCTCAATTTCGCAAGATTTTCGGCGGCCGCCTCGAGGGTCTCGTCTTTTTTACAGAAGCAAAATCTGACCAACTGCGAACCCATTTTCGGGTCATGATAGAAGGATGAGCCGGGGACGACCGCGACGCCGACCTCGCGGATCAGATGCCGAGTAAAGTCGAGGTCATTCTCGAATCCAAAGTCCGATATGTCGGCCATCACGTAATAAGCGCCCTCGGGAAAGTCACATTTGAAGCCAGCGTCCTTGAGCACAGGCACGATAAAGTCACGTTTTTTCTGATAGAGCTCTTGCAGCGAATCGTAATAGTCTTTCGGCAAATTCAAAGCATAGGCACCGGCGTGCTGCAAAGCATTCGCGGCGCCGACCGTGAGGAAATCGTGCACCTTTCTGATCGCCGACGTGATGTCAGGCGGAGCGATGCACCAGCCAACGCGCCAGCCGGTGACGGAATAGGTTTTAGACATCGAATTT
>DASXPW010000134.1:0-2741 GCA_036493385.1 Pyrinomonadaceae bacterium | reverse complement strand
GGGTGTTTCGGCTTGCCAGTAGATCGTCATTACCCACCAGCGTTTGCCGTCGTTGAATAACTGAAAGCTGTTAATGCCGCGAGCGAAGGGCGTCTTGTCCGCTGCGCTGTGACGCGATTCGTAGGTCGAAAAAACATGCGTCACGGCGCCGTATGTTTCTACCCGGCGGGCTGTCTCGCGTTCGAAAAATCCCTGTTTGGCAAAGAATGGCTCGACACGCTTGACGTAATCGTCGGGCGAAAGAGCGTGTGCAGCGACAACGCCGGTCTTGGCGTCCTTGCTCGTCGGTATAAGCCGCGCGCCGTCGTAAAAGAGCGAGCGAAACCGGTCCCAATCGCGGGCTTTCCCGGCGTCGCCTGAAATGACGTCGTAGACGGCTTTCATAATACTGTCGAGCGAGGCCACATCGGCCGGGTCTGCCTCTTTCGGTGTCTGTGCGATAGTGGTTTGAAACGCGGTCAGAGTGATAACTAGAATAAGAAGTTTTGCGATCATCGTGCTTTTACGCTGGAAGGTATCAGGTGAGTTTCAACTAAAATTTATTACCGGCTAACAGCTGTCAGCTATCAGATGTCAGTTGGTTTCGGCGTTTGTTTCGAGAACATCCTGCAGCTCGCGTGGCAGCGCGGACAAGAGGTCATAACCGGTTTTCTCTTCGATCGCGCGAACTGTCGTCGCATATTTCCGCCAACTGTCAGATGCGATGCCAGAGACGTTTGGCATATCGACGGCGATGACGTGCGTGTGCGAATTTACTGACGACGGGTCGCCGCCCTGCGGTACGGCAATTATAACTTTCCAAAAATTTGTCGGGACGCTTACCTGTCGTTTCAGCTTCGCCTTTTCGCCGTAGACACCGGCGATAATGTACAGATCGACATGACCGCGTTTGGCGAGGCCGCGCGAATAGGTCTCGAGCTTTTCCCACGGGTAACGATTCAGGTCCGGCGTCTGCGGAGCAATGTTTGTCATCAGGAATGTAAGGCTGTTTTGTTCTGGGTCGGTCGTCCGATCGCCGCTCGGGCACAGGTGGCCGCGGTCGTAGCCGCTGGCCGTGTAGTCGGACGGCAAGACGTGTTTCCAACCGTACGGAAGCTGCTCGTTTGGCCGAAAATCGTTTGACCGCTCCTCACCGCCGATATCGCTTTCGGTCAGGCGCCATGCGACCCAGTTTGGCCTACCCAGACTGTTGTTATAGCTTTCGGCATCGGCGGTGTTTACGATGAGATAATTATTGCGGTCTGCGCCGTCCGGGCTCGCATTTGATGGATTGCCGAATGCAAGATAGACCTGTCGAGCAACGCTTACGTCCGTGATCCGCGACGGCATTTTGCCCGGCGGCGAGGTCCGATACGATGTATTTTCAATACTCGGTCGGTTTTCATTTCGGTAGAAACGTTGTCCAACCCAGCCGCAGGCGACCGCAATCAAAACCAGAGCGGTCAATGCCAAGGAGCCGGCTGTGAAAGTCCTTCGTCGCACTTTTATTGATGGATCGGTCCATTACGAGTCTAACAAAAGCAGTCGCGGGCTCGATGCGATAGTGGCGAGAATTGGTTAAACTGTAAGTTTGATGACAGATAAATTACATCTTACGGGCATGTCCATCGACGAGCTGACCGAGTTTGTACAGCAGCTCGGCGAGCCGGCGTATCGCGCACGGCAGATCTTTGGCGGTCTGCACGGCCGGCGGTTGCGCTCGTTTGAGGAAATGAGCGACCTGCCAAAGGCATTTCGGGCAAAATTGGAAGAAGTTGCGACCGCTTCGGCGCTGACGGTAGAGAACCGTTACATATCCGACGATGGTACGCGGCGCTATCTGATGAAAACAGGTGACGATAGGCCGGTTGAGACCGTTTTCATTCCGACCGAGAATCGCGATACGATCTGTTTCTCGTCGCAGTCGGGCTGTCCGCTCAAGTGCGATTTTTGCCTGACGGCAAAGCTGGGGCTGCTCCGCAATCTAACGGCGGGCGAGATCGTCGAGCAGATCATCGTCGTGCTGAACGACGTTTACGGTGAATCGGCCGAGACACCGCACGGCACTAATCTCGTCGCGATGGGCGCGGGCGAGCCGTTTCTAAATTTCGAGGATCTGCTAAAGGCGCTCTCGATAATGTCCGAAGAGCAGGGCCTGTTTATCGTGCCTGGCCGGGTGACTGTATCGACGGTGGGTATCGTGCCGAAGATCTACGAATTTGCAAAACTCGAACGCCGGCCGAATCTGGCCATTTCCCTGTCTGCACCAACGGACGAACTTCGTGACCGGCTGATGCCGATCAATAAAAAGTGGAACCTCGACGAGTTGATGACCGCTGCAAAGGCATTTGAGAAAACGTTGAAACGCGGCGAGAGATTTACGTTTGAGTACGTTCTGCTCGGCAGCGTAAATGACAGCGACGCGCACGCTCGGCAGCTTGCGGATATGCTTGCCAAATATGAACTTCGTCGGGTCAAGATAAATCTCATAGCGCACAACCCGGCCGAGGGGCTTGACTATCATCCTCCCGCCGCCGAACGCGTTATCGGCTTTAAGAAAACACTTGAGTCGCTTGGCGTTTCCGCTTACGTCCGAACGCCGAGGGGCCGCGACATCTATGCTGCCTGCGGTCAGCTCGCAAGTGTAAAAGTTACGTCTTCAGACATGAAACCTTTGTCGATGAGGAGCGATGTTGAGCCGTCAAGCGTAAACGCGTAACCCATTCACTATGGAGCTTTTGATCCCCGGATTGATCCTTGTC
>DASXPW010000133.1:0-4657 GCA_036493385.1 Pyrinomonadaceae bacterium | reverse complement strand
AGATCCCGGTATTTGTTTATTTTATACGAGCGGAAACCGAGGCTGACGATGCACAGCAAAAAAGCGGACAGTAGACGCTATCGCTTAACGTGTTGGAGCTGGCACATGCGTTGCGTAATTAAATATTGCTTTTGCTAGATCAAAGGAGATCGTCCATGAAAAGATCTGCGGCAGATGAAAAACAAAAGGCGGCAAGGAAAAACCTGCCGCCCATCGCTGAAATATTTTGCAAACCGACTAGCCCTCAGTCTTGGTGCCGCACTCCGGACAAAATTTTGCGCCCGGAGCAAGCTCGGCCTGACAATTGGTGCACTTCGCCTTTTCCTGGGTCGAGCCGCACTCGGAGCAAAACTTAGCGCCCTCGCGAAGCTTTGCTCCGCATTTAACGCACGGGACCTGGGCGACTTCCATCTTGCCGCCGCACTCGGCGCAGAATTTTGCGCTGGGCACGTTGGGCTTGCCACAATTCGGACACGGTACCGTCGCTGATTGACCCTGCGATTGTCCCTGACCGCCGCCTTGTTGCTGTTGGCCAAACACATTTGCCATCTGACCGCCAACAGCAAAACCCGCACCAAGACCGGCACCCAAACCTGCACCGCCGCCTTCGTTTTGGGCAGCGTCCCGAAGGGCGTCGGCCGCCTGAAACTGCATATAGCGCTTTGCATCGCCTAGAGCGCCCATCGATGAACGCTTGTCCATCGCGGCCTCGACCTCGGGCGGCACCGAGATATTCTCGATAAAGAATTTTGTGACCTCAAGGCCCCAGGTGCGAAATTCTTCGTTGATCTTGGAGCGAATGGCCTCACCCATTTCTTTATACTGCGCGGCGAGATCAAGAGCGGGAATTTTCAACTCTCCAAGCGCGTCGGTAAATTCCGTAACAATGGCGCGTTTAAGCTGACCATCGATGTCCTCGGTCTGAAAATGCGCGTTGGTGCCGGCGATCTCCTTAATAAATCCGGCCGGATCGGCAACGCGGAGGCTGTACGCGCCAAACGCACGCAGGCGGACGATGCCGAAATCCTGATCGCGGAGCATGATCGGGTTTGACGTGCCCCATTTCATATCGGTGAACTGCTTTGTGTTGACAAAGTAAACTTCGGATTTGAATGGTGAGTTAAACCCGTATTTCCAGGCGCCGATCTTGCTGAGGATAGGCGTGTTGCCGCCATCGATGGTATAACGCCCCGGCCCGAAAACGTCTGCGACCTGGCCCTCATGCACAAACACCGCCGCCTGCGATTCGCGGACGATAAGCTGAGCGCCGTTCTTTATCTCCTGCCCCTGGACCGGAAAGCGATAAAGCATCGTATCGCCGGTGCTGTCGAGCCATTCGACGACCTCAATGAACTGATGCATCGCGGCGTCTGCTACTTTGTCAAAAATTCCCATCGTGAGTCTCCTTTGCTAGAGATAATAACGATAAAATATCATACAAAGTTGCCATAAACGAAAGAGAACGGCTTAGGCGTCGGCGTCCGCAGCCGGCTCGGTAGCCGGTTTTCGCCAACTCAGCAATTTTAGAACGATCGCCATCGCGGTCCCGCCAAAAACATCCAGTGCGACATCCCAGGGAGTACTTGTCCGTGACGGCTCGAAGCTCTGGTTGAACTCATCAGCCGAAGCTACGATGAGGACAAGCACGACCGCCAGAATAAATCTGTAATTCCGAACGACCGGAAACCGGGTGCGGCGCCACGCGCGAATGGCCCAAAAAGCGAGCAGCGCATATTCGGTAAAATGCGCGCATTTGCGGATAAAAAAATGAAGCTGTTTGAGTGTTTCAGGCGAGGCCGACGGCGAGAAGAATCGAAGGATGGGCTCTATCACGCGAGAGGTTTGCGAGGCCGACGCGATCGTGCTGGAAAGCGTGAAGATAAGCACGATCCAAAACAAAAGCGGGCCGTAAAGACGTGCCCACTTTGCCCAAGATCTGGTTTCCGTAATCAAAAAAGTCTTACAACGCGGCGGCGCCGGAAACGACCTCGATGATCTCTTTTGTGATCGCGGCCTGGCGGATACGGTTCATATTGAGCGTCAGCGTGTCGATAAGCTCGCCCGCGTTTTTCGATGCCGAATCCATTGCCGTCATTCGCGACCCTTGCTCGGACGCGACCGACTCGAGCATCGCCTTGTAGAGCTGCGTTTCGACCTGACGAGGAAGCAGTTTGCCAAAGATCTCTGCGGCAGGCTGCTCGTAAATGTACTCGGCCTGGGCGCCCTTTTCGCCGGACTCGTCTTCAGCCAGGCGCGGCACCGGCAGGATCTGTTCGATGACGGGCTTTTGCGATAACACGGTTCGAAACTCGGTGTAGACAAGAAATGCCTTGTCGATCGTCGTATCCTCGGTAAATTTTTGGATGATGTGGCGAGCGATGTCTAGAGCGTCCTGATGATTGACCTGACCGCTGCCTGTCAGACCGATGTATTCGTCGGTGATCTCGACGGTTCGGCGTTTGAAGAAATCGCGACCCTTGCGGCCGACGGTTACGAGCTCGGTCGACTTGCCTGAGTTCTGCCTCAGAAACGCCTGTGTCGCCTTAATAATGTTCGCGTTAAAAGCACCGGCGAGGCCTTTGTCAGCGCTGACCAGGACAATGAGATATTTCTCATCGCCGCGCGGA
Source organism: Pyrinomonadaceae bacterium (assembly GCA_036493385.1). Classification (GTDB taxonomy): domain Bacteria; phylum Acidobacteriota; class Blastocatellia; order Pyrinomonadales; family Pyrinomonadaceae; genus OLB17. The sequence continues at coordinate 2,030 of DASXPW010000133.1, read as the reverse complement.
TCAAGAAGGGGATGTGACAGCTCGTCGGCAACTCGCGCGTTCAGGCCGGTCAGGACCTCAGACATCTTTTGCGCGAATGGCCGCGCGGCGGTGACGTGATCCTGTGCGCGCTTAAGCTTCGCCGCGGCTACCATCTTCATCGCCTTGGTGATCTGTTGTGTATTTTTGACCGACTTGATCCGCCGGCGCATGTCTAACAAACTTGGCATTTTCGCTCTTACTTTTTATAAGGCACCAATTTATTCCTCAACATCGGAAAATGCTTTTCGTTAAGGGTTATAAAGGTGCGGTCTTCAAGTTCCACAGTTGCGGCAATAATCGCGTCATTAATCCCAACGCCATGACTCTTGAAATAGTCGCGTCGGAACAATCCGCCTAACCTCGCGATATCTTCGTTTACGTCGATAACTTCAAGTGATTCAGAAAACTCGTCGAGAAATGTGCGCTCACGCCCCTCTCTCACACCAGCATACAATTCCGCTACGGTAATCGCGGAAACCGCCGGTGAATCCGACAGCGATTCAAGGTACTCTACAGCCTCGCGGCGATCGCGCAAGTAATCGATCAGGACATCGGTGTCGATCAGTACCCCGCTACTCACTATCTAGTCTTTGTTCCACTGGTCGCTTCGGTCAGCTTCCTTTCGCAATGTTTCAAGATCAGGCAAGTCGTTACGCTCTTTCCACATCCCCTTTGCCTTTCGCAGTCTCCGTTGCCAGCCGGGAATCTGCGTATCTGTCGAGATCTTGTCGGCGACCCGGGGGGGCTGAGCAACGCCTGCGGAATTTTCGAATGCCTCCGGCGCTTTCTGCTTCTCTTCACGGATCTTCGTGACGACTAAATGGTTGACCATTGAAGAGAGGGTCAGCCCATTAAGTTCAGCGGCAATTTCAAGTTCCCGCTTTATTTCTGGACGTATCCGAACATTAATCCTAGTTTCTTCTTTCGCTTGGGCCATGATCCAAAGGTTATCACGTGGGCCTACCGCTGTCAATCCAATGTGATAAAACCCGTTGGGATAACAATGTACATCCTTAAGCGGCAGTGGCTCGCGCCGACTCCCAACGCGTCGCTTTAAAATCTTCGACAGCTTCTTTCATCGACGATTTTAGATCGTCGTCGATGGCCTTCTTCTCGCGAATTGTGCTGAAGACACTCGGGTGCGACTCTTCAACAAATTTGAGGATCTCTTCTTCAAACCGTTTGAGGTCTTCGACGGCGATGTCGTCGGCGAGCCCATTCGTTACCGTCCAGATGATAAAGACCTGTTTTTCGACAGGCATCGGCCGATATTGCGGCTGTTTGAGAATTTCCGTCAGGCGCTTACCACGTTCGAGCTGTGCCTGCGTCGCTTTATCTAGATCCGAACCGAACTGCGAGAAAGCTGCCAGCTCGCGGTACTGAGCAAGCTCGATACGCAACGTGCCCGCAACCTGTTTCATCGCCTTGATCTGCGCCGAACCGCCAACACGCGAGACCGAGTTACCGACGTTGATGGCGGGTCGAACACCTGAGTTGAAGAGGTCGGATTCCAAAAAGATCTGACCGTCGGTGATCGAGATAACGTTCGTCGGAATGTACGCCGAAATATCGCCGGCCTGTGTTTCGATGATCGGCAAACTCGTAAGCGAGCCGCCGCCGCGCGCATCGGACATCTTTGCAGCGCGTTCGAGCAAGCGTGAATGGAGATAGAAAACGTCTCCGGGATACGCCTCGCGGCCCGGCGGACGCCGAAGTAGCAGCGAGATCTCGCGATACGCGGCGGCCTGTTTTGAAAGGTCGTCGTAGATGGTCAGAGCGTGGCGGCCATTGTCGCGAAAATATTCACCGATCGCGCAGCCGGCGTATGGAGCAAGAAACTGCATCGCCGCCGGGTCAGACGCTGAGGCGTTGACGATGACGGTATAGTCCATTGCGCCGAATTCTTCCAGCTTTTGCCGCACTTGAGCGACGGTCGATGCCTTCTGTCCAATGGCGACATAAACGCAAATGACGTCCTTGCCTTTCTGATTGATGATCGTATCGATCGC
>DASXPW010000132.1:0-7032 GCA_036493385.1 Pyrinomonadaceae bacterium | reverse complement strand
ACAAGGTAACCTGGGACAATGTCGGTTTGGTCAGCCCGAGGACCGCCGAGAAATTCGGGTTGAATCAAAGCAACCGTGCCGAAGAGTACGTCGGCGGTGACCACGGCGTGGCCTTCGTCAACACAAAGGGAACCAACCAATTTTCCGACACGGTCGATCTGACATATCAGGGAACTGTAATAAAGAACGTCCCAATGTGGATAACGCCGGGCCAGCCCGACGACACGATAACGGTTTTTCTAGGCTATGGCCGAACGCGCGCCGGCGCTATTGGAAACGGCATCGGCTACAACGTCTATGACGCGCGTCCATCGAACGCTCTCGATTTCGGTACCGGAAGTGTAAAGAAGACCGGCGATCAGGTGACCATCAGCTCGACCCAGATCCATTTCAACATGGAGGGCCGCGACATTCTGCGAAGCTGGGACCTCGAGGCTTACAACGCCGACACGAAAATGGGTGAGCAGGAGGACATGTATCCAAAGTCTCTCTACCCATACGAACAGCATCAGGAAACCTACGAACATCATCATCGATGGGGAATGACCGTCGACTTGAACAATTGCGTCGGCTGCAACGCATGCGTCATTGCCTGCCAGGCAGAAAATAACATTCCCGTCGTCGGCCGCGAGCAGGTCGACCGCCACCGCATGATGCATTGGCTCCGCATCGACGCGTATTTTGGCGGTCCTGACATTAACGAGCCGAACGGGCCGCATTTTCAGCCGATCCTTTGTCAGCAGTGCGAGCAGGCGCCTTGCGAGGTGGTCTGTCCGGTCCACGCCACTGTCCACAGTGCCGAGGGCCTCAATGACATGGTCTATAACCGATGTGTCGGGACGCGCTATTGTTCGAATAACTGCCCGTACAAGGTCCGCCGTTTCAACTTCCTGCTTTATCAGGATTGGGACACGCCGCAGTACAAGCTGATGCGTAACCCTGAAGTTTCGATCCGCAGCCGCGGCGTGATGGAGAAGTGTACATACTGTACGCAGCGTATTGCGGCTGCACGTATCGAGGCCGAGAAAGACGGTCTGTCAAAGGTGCCGGACGGCGAGATCGTTACTGCGTGCCAGGCCGCCTGTCCGACTAACGTCTTCACGTTCGGCGATATGAACGACCCGGATAGTCAGGTCGCGAAGATAAAGAAAAACGATCCGCGAGACTATAAGGTCCTGAATGAATTGAACACGCAGCCGCGGACGACATATCTGGCGGAGCTGAGAAATCAGAACAAGGAAATGCCGGATTATCTCAACCCGGAAACGCCGGAAGGCAAAAACCTAAGTCAGAGCCCGAATACTTTGTAGCCAGTTGCTGGAGATTATGGATCTCAGGGAAATGCATGAAAAGATGGTGCCGCCGATGATCGAAGGCGATCATACGTTCGGCTCTGTCAGCGACAAGATCGCCGACCTCCCGCTAAAGCGAAAGACACCTTTCCATTGGTTCATCGGATTCGCGATCGCATTCATTATCGCTCAGCTTTTGCTTTTCACGACCATCTGGCTGCTGCTCAAAGGTATAGGCATTTGGGGTACGAACCAGCCGAATGGATGGGCCTTCCCGATCATCAACTTCGTCTGGTGGATCGGTATCGGGCACGCCGGAACACTGATCTCCGCCATTCTGCTTTTGCTGAATCAGAAATGGCGAACGTCGATCAACCGATTCGCTGAGGCAATGACGCTGTTTGCCGTTGCCAACGCCGCCGTGTTCCCATTGGTCCACACCGGCCGTCCGTGGCTCGCCGCCTACTGGCTGTTCCCGTACCCGAATGTGATGGGCATCTGGCCCCAGTTTCGAAGCCCCCTTATTTGGGACGTATTCGCGGTATCGACCTACGGAACGGTCTCTCTGCTGTTTTGGTACGTCGGCCTCATCCCAGATCTTGCGACCCTGCGCGATAGGGCAAAGAACAAGTACTTCAAGTTTGTCTATTCCGTAGGCTGCTGGGGCTGGCGCGGCAGCGCACGCCACTGGCATCGCTATGAGCTCGCGTACTTGATCCTCGCCGGCATTTCGACGCCGCTGGTGCTTTCGGTCCACTCGCTCGTGTCACTCGACTTCGCGGTGTCGCAGTTGCCGGGCTGGCATGCGACGTTCTTCCCGCCTTACTTCGTCGGCGGTGCCATTTACGCCGGTTTTGCGATGGTGCTCATCCTTTGCATACCGCTCCGACACCTTTACGGCATGAAGGATTTCATTACCAAGACGCACCTTGTTTTTTGCGGAAAGGTAATGATGGCGACCGGTTTCATAGTGCTTTACAGCTATGCGATGGAGGCGTTTTTCGGCTGGTACGGCGCGTCTCAGTATGAATGGTTCATGATCAAGAACCGCATCTGGGAAGGGCCTTATTGGTATATGTACTGGCTCCTGCTCTTCTTTAACGGGGCGTGCATGCAGGTGCTCTGGTTCAAGCGGTTTCGCGAGAGCGAGGTCGCGTTGTTCCTTGTCTCGATCGCCGTCAGTATCGGGATGTGGCTTGAGCGATTTGTGATCATCGTTACCTCTCTTTCGAGAGACTTTCTGCCGTCGTCGTGGGGCATGTATTCGCCGACCGTTTTCGATATCACGATGTTTGTCGGCACGTTAGGATTTTTCTTTACTTTGATCTATCTCTTTGTGCGGTTTCTGCCTGCCATTTCGATCTTCGAGGTCAGGACGCTGTTGCCTGCGGCAAATGTCCATGGTCACAGCGAAGATTTTGAGGAGAACGTACTGGAGGTCGAGTACACGTACGAGCGGACCGATCCGCCCAACCGGGATTAGTTTGCCTACTTGGCGTATGAGAGACGATTTGTACGGATTGATGGCGGAATTCGACTCGCCGACCGAGCTGGTCGATGCCGCGCGTGCGGTCCATGAGGCCGGCTACGAGCAGACGGATGCGTTTTCGCCCTTCCCGATCCACGGCATCGACGAGGCGCTCGGCGTCAAACGCAGCATACTGCCGTACCTGTGTTTTGTCGGCGGCATCACCGGTCTTGTGGCGGGCATCGGGCTGCAATATTTTGTACACGTGATCGACTACCCGATCATCGTCGGCGGCCGTCCGCACTTCAGCCTGCCTTCAATGATACCGCCGACATACGAGCTAACTATTTTGTTTACGGCATTTACGGCGGTCTTTGGAATGTTGTTTTTGAATGGGCTTCCGCGACCCTACCACCCGGTCTTTAACGTGCCGAGATTTGCGCTCGCCTCGCGCGAGAAATTCTTTTTGCTCATTGAATCGAGCGATGAACTTTTTGACTACGATGAGACCCGCAGCTTTCTCGAGGGCCTTGAGGGACAGCAGGAGGTATCTGATGTCCCAGAATAGTTGCGGGTGGTCAGTGGTTAGTGGTCTGTGGGTCCGTTTCGGCAAGACGGCAGTTTTCTGCCTACTGCTAACCGCCTACTGCCTACTGAGCGTTGGCTGCCGCTACGACATGCAGGACCAGCCGAAGTACAAGTACTACGCCGAAAGCGATTTCTTTGCAGACAAGCGCGCGTCGCGCGACCTGCCGAACGGGACGGTCCCGCGCGGGTGGCTGCACGAGAACAAAGCTTTCTGGACGGGCAAGGTCGACAATCCGAACCCGAATGCTCCGGTCCAGACCACGACCGACGCCAGCGGAAACACGCTCGTCGCGAGCTTTCCGAACGATATCGATTATTTTCCCGTACCGGTCACAAAGGCGCTGATCGACCGCGGACAGGACCGCTTCAATATCTACTGCATTGTCTGCCATGGCCCCGAGGGTCAGGCTGACGGCATGCTCGTCCGGCGCGGATTTCCAAAGCCGCCGACCTATCACGACGACCGTCTGCGAAACGCGCCCGTGGGACACTTTTTTGACGTAATGACAAACGGCTGGGGCAAAATGAACAGCTATGCCGCCCAGGTCTCGCCGGCCGATAGGTGGGCGATCGCCTCGTACATTCGCACGCTGCAGATCGCGCAGGACCCGGACATGAATCTAAAGATGGCCGGTAACGCAAACGCTGCTAACTCAAACTCATCGACGGCCAAGCCATCAACGTCGCCATCGTCGGCAAACACAACCGGAGGTGCAAACCGATGAGTAGACCGGAACGGTTCTATGCACCAGAAGACCTGAAGCGATGGCGGGCGATCACGCTTGGCGTCGGCGGCATAGGCTCGATCATCATTTTGGGAACGGCCTTGCTTTTTCCGGACATTCGCGAACAGGCGCTGCGTTCCTGGCTGCTGGGCTTTGTCTTCTGGGCCGGCATCGGAATCGGATGTCTCGGGCTGCTGCTTACGCAATATTTAACGGGCGGCGCGTGGGGCGTCGTTTCTCGGCGACTGCTTGAGGCTGGCACGCGAAGCCTGCCGATCCTCGTTGTGCTTTTCATTCCTCTCGCGGTCGGCGTCTGGACGCGCAGCGTCTACACCTGGACCCATCTGCCGTGGACGGACCACGTAATGCAGCAACGGGGGATTTTTGCGACCCCCTGGGCCTGGATCGGACGCTCGCTCATCTATTTTGGGCTGTTTGGTTTCATGGCCTGGTATCTGAACAGATGTTCGTACCGGCAAGACCGCGCGACGACCCCCGAAGAGGCGGCAAACCAGCTCATAAAAGCCTCGCGGTTTTCCGGCCCGACCATCATCTTTTGGTGTCTGATCGTCAGCTTCTGTGCGGTTGATTGGGTTCTGTGCCTGGACCCGTATTTTTCATCGACCATCTACGGCATGCTGTTTATCGTCGGCTGGGGTTTGAGCGGAGTTTGCTTTATTACTGTCATCCTCGCGTTAATGTCGGAAAAGGCCCCGCTTGACCGCGTGGTTGGTCGACGGCATTTTCACGATTACGGCAAGCTGATGCTCACGTTTGTCATGCTTTGGGCATATTTGAACTTTGCCCAATATCTCATCATCTGGTCGGGAAACGTTCCGGAAGAGGCGTCGTGGTTTCTTGTTCGTACGACCGGCATTTGGGGCTATATCGGCGCCATCCTGATATTTTTCCATTTCGGGTTTCCGTTCCTCGTTCTGCTCAAACAGGACTTTAAGCGCAAAGCGAAATGGCTTGCGGCGCTTGCCATTTTCGTCCTTGTCATGCGCGTCTTCGACATGCTTTATCTCATCGGGCCAAATCCGCGGATCAGCATGCCGGGCGCGGAGAATGGCGGCTTTCATATCGACCCGCTCGACTTCCTTGGACCGATCGCCGTCGGCGGCATATTCCTTTGGTGGTATTTCGGCGAGGTCATGAAACGGCCCGTCGCTCCGGCGCACGATCCGTATTTTGAGTCGGCCATTGAGCACGGAAGGGGTGATTGACCATGGGTTCGACACGGCACGAAAAAAGTTTTGTGACTTTTGAAAAGGGCTACGAGCAAAATATCCTCGGCCTCAAGGGGATCATCTATTTCGGCGTCGGCCTTCTGGCCCTGATAATTATCACGTTTTTCCTGATGTGGGCACTGCTCAAGGTGTTTAAGGACCAGGCCGACGAGGAGAGGCCGCCGGCTTCGCCGATGGCCCGCAACGACCGTGAGCGGCTTCCGCCTGAACCGCGTCTGCAGCTCGCGCCCGGCTTTGGGATCGATAATCCAAACGGTCGGGTGAACCTCGAGCTCCGTCCGCCAAACTCTGAGTTTCAGGAGTTCAGACGACAGTGGTTCGATATGTGGAAGAACGGCGAAAAAGATAAGGCGACCGGCGCCGTAGCGATTCTTCCGATAGAACAGGCCAAACAGCGTCTGCTCAGCCAGGCGCCAAAGGCAACAACGGACCCGAATGCTCAGGCTTATTACGACAACTCGCGAATGTACTTTTCGCAGGCGAGCTCGGGCCGAGTGGCGTCATTGAAACGCCGTTAACAAGAAAGCCGCTCGAGGCGGCAAGAGGGGAGTTATGAATAAAGGTTCAGTTCATCATGCAGTTTCGATGCTGAAACTTTTCGCGCTAATTGGTGTAGCGGTTGTCACGATCTCGGCACAGAAGGTAGAACATTACAGTTCACCGCTTTACGAGCCGAAGTATTATGACCCGAGTGTCTCGACGACCAACGGTCTGCCCGAGGCGCTTCAAAAGATCGGGATCGACCAGAAATTGGGAGATCAGCTTCCGCTCGATACCGTATTTAAGGACGAGGACGGAAAAGAAGTTCGTCTCGGAAATTATTTTAATAACGGCCGGCCTGTCATTTTGGCTCTCGTCTATTACGAGTGCCCGATGCTTTGCAATGAGGTGCTCAACGGACTGACCGGCTCGCTAAAGGGAATTTCGCTCGACGCGGGCAAAGACTATGACGTTCTCGCTATCAGCTTTGACGCTCGCGAAAATGACAAACCGGACCTGGCAAAAAACAAAAAAGCGAATTATGTCGAGCGGTACGGCCGGCCCGGTTCTGAGAACGGTTGGCATTTTCTGACCGGCACGCAGGACTCGATCGACAAGGTGACAAAGGCCGCTGGCTTTAACTATGCGTGGGATGATAAGACGCAACAATTTGCGCACGCAGGCGGCATCATGATCACGACGCCGGCCGGAAAGATGTCGCGCTACTTTTACGGCATCGACTACGCGCCAAAGGACGTTAAGTTCGGCCTCATGGATTCGGCCGAGGCCAAGATCGGCAACCCGGCAGAAAAGCTTCTTCTATATTGCTATCACTACGATCCTGCGTCGGGGAAATACGGTCTGGCGATACTTAATGTCGTCCGTCTCGGCGGCGTCGCGACGTTGCTTGTGCTGGGTGCGATGTTCATCGTTTTCTGGCGGAAAAATAAACACAAGCGGGAGGCCGAAGCGGATCTTTCGTAGCCGCCGATCTCGCGTAAAGCGGCTGTTTATCGTTTATGGAATATAACTCGTGGGTACCGCTACTTCCCGAACAGGCCTCGTCATTTGCGTGGCAGGTCGACCTGCTGTACTTCTACCTCATCCTTGTTAGCATCGCTTTCGCGATCCCGATCGGCGTCGGTATCTTTTATTTCATGATCAGGTATCGAGAGCGCGAGAAATTTGCCTCGACCGAGGGCATCCACGGTTCGATAGTTCTGGAAACC
>DASXPW010000131.1:0-7371 GCA_036493385.1 Pyrinomonadaceae bacterium | reverse complement strand
GCAGTGGATCGGCGCCACCGAGATACAGCGTCAGGCCGACCGTTAGTAGAAAGAATGCCGCACCGCCGGCAATGATCGCAAAACGTTTTGGCGTTGCCGCATTTTCGCTTGATCTATGTTTTTCACGCCGCGCGTGTGGGGCAACGCCCGCCACCGTGATCAGCGCCAAAATGCCGAGAAAACCGAGCATCCCGCCACGCGAACCTGTCAGGACGATCGCTATCGCCATGACGCTTGCGGCGGCGATAAGGAACGGCCAGCGGTTTCGCTTTAGTCCACCGGCAAAAAGAACGCCGAGCGTCAACCCAAGCGTCATCTCCATCAACGCGGCAAAGTGATGTCGATTGACATATGTGCCGAAGGGTATTGCCTGGGGCGGCTCGCGCAAGCCATAGATCGCGGACGGCGTCTCGACGCGCTGCAAGATGCTGTAAAACGCCAGCAAGCCGCCAAACGCAATGAGCATGAAGGTCATCGACCGAACACGCGGCATCGTGTTTATGAACGTCAACGACGCGGCGAAAAAAATGATATATAGCAGCAGCTTTGCAAGAAAAAAGCGTGTCGCGTAGGGATCGAGCGACAGCGACGACACGGCGCCCGGCAGCAGGTCGGGCGAAACATCGGCGGCGCGAAGAGGCAGCAACTGTATCAGCCCGACCACGAGAAGAGCCACCAACGGCAGTTGGATCTCATCCAGGGAAAGCGCCAAAACGCCCGACCTCAGGGCGGACCAACCCCATACTCCGACGATCACCGCAAACAAAATTGCAAGAAGTGCCAGCGTGCCCGTATCGACCGCACCGTACAGCATCACGGAAATAACCGTGACAACCGAGAGCGTTACAAGAATGACTCGGCTGCCCGGCAAGCAGGCCGTCGGTTGACCGTTTGTCGTTCCGTTGGTGTGTGAAGCGGTTAGCATTAACTTGGCGAAAGGCTTAGATCGTCAAACCAGATGCTGCCGCTGATAGGGCAGATCGTTGAACCGCAGCTCTGACGCGCGAGCCGCAATGTTATGCCGTCTGTGTCCAGCGGAACTGTGAAATTTGAAGAAAAGCGAACCCAGTCCGCAGCTGGATCCTTTAGCGGCAGCTCGGCCAAAACACTTCCATTCGAAGCATCCACAACTTGCCACGCCACGGGCGATCCTGACTTTAGGTCGGAGTGATAGAAGCCCGCAAATACATATTGCTGGCCCGGCCCGACCGCAATGGTTTGCGACATCTGCCGCAGACCGTTTCCATCTTTGGAGCTGAACACAAGCACGAGACTGCGGTCGCCGCCGTGCGGCTGCTGAGTGCTCTGCGCGATCTGCGGCTGCGTCCCCTGCGTTATTTGCCACTCGAATGGATCGGCATTTTGAAGCTTCACGTTCTGCTCAAATCCGCCGTCATTTACGGTTCCGATCCCAGCATTCGCCGTGGTGCCGACCTGGTGGGCCTGGACGAACTTTTTTGCTGATAGCAGCTCGTTCATTAACGCCGTGCGCGCATCAGAAACCTGAGCGTCATCCGGGTTCGATCGGATCGATGTCCAGACAGCGACCGCATCATCGAACCGCTTTTCATTGGCCAGGGTTAAGGCGAGCGTTGCATCCGTTACGGATTCCTGTCCAACGACGCTCCTGATCTTTGAAAGATCGCCGTCAAAGAAGCTGTACGCGATCGTGATAGCAGGTTTTGCATATGTTTGATCGCCCGCGATCGCTTTCGAGATCTCCGCAAAGCCCTCATCGGACTTTCCATCGCGAACAAGCGTGTTGCCGAGCGTCCAGTGTACAAGAGCGTAATTTGGAGCAAGCACGAGCGCTCGTCTGAGGGCGGCCTCGGCCTTTTGAGCATCGCCGCTGCGCGACAGCGCCTTGCCGTACTCGAGCCATAGCAAGTAGTTGTCGGGAGAGAGCGCGACCGTGCGCTCATATTCTGCGAGCGAGCGGGCCTCATCCTGCGGCAAGAAGGTCTTGTCGTAGAGAACGGCGGCAGCGAAATGCGTCTGCGGGTCGGAGGGCGCCCAGTCGACAATGAGGTCGGCCATGTCGGTGCGGTCGGTGCGGAGCGCGACCATATCGGCAAAGCCCCATTTGCCGACCAACCACAAAAGTACGAGCGCGATCAGACACCCTGCGATCAGGGCCGACTTTTGTAAAAGGGTGTCGATCTTGAGGTTTAGCCTTTTCACTCGTTATTCAAAATCGACCGCTTCGATCTTTATTTCAGCCCGCTTTAGTGCGACATTCGCATCGCGGCAGAGCGAGCGCAAATGTTCGAGTTTGTCCGCAGGCAGCTCGCGTACCGAGATCAATATCTCCTGAATGTTTTCTGTGTGCATCAGATCGAGCAACAAACCGTTTGTTTCGTGAACTCGCAGACCGTGGATCACTTTGTTGCTCTTCATTGGGTCGTCGTCAAGAAATGCGACCGGAAGGTAATTCCACTCGGAATTGTTTCTCAGCTCGCGGAGTATCATTTCACCGCCGTCGCCGGCTCCGTAGATCATGACGCGACGGCCCTCGCCGATCCCCCGATAAGGCAGCACATGCCGTATGACTCGAAAAGCCGAGCGACTGCCGACCATAGCGACGAAAAGAATTATCGCGTCGAGGACGAAGACAGCGCGTGAAAAATTCGCGAACCGATATATGAGCAGTATGGACAGAACGCTCAGCACGGTGCCCAGCACGACGCCCTTTGCAAAAGTTATCAGGTCGTCAATGCTCGTATATCGCCACAGGCCCCGATAAACCCCAACGAAAAGAAAAGAGCCAAGATTCAAAATGACAAGAAGAGGAGCGGTCGTCAGAAAAAGATTCCAGTTCGGCGTGTTTTCGATCGGCCCATAGAGCAGCGCGTAGGCTGCGTAGTATGAAAGCGTAACAAGCAGCGCATCGAGAAACACTTCAAAGATCCGGCGCTTGTAAGAGACGTCGACGAGAAACGCAAAGACGGCGTTGTTTTGAAAAGCGCGCTCTTCTTCAGTGCGCTCGTACACCTTTACCTGCGAAAGATAAACGCCAATGATCACCAGTACGATGGTAAAGAAGACAACAAGAGCAAGGCTCTGTGTTAGCGTCGAATGGCTGACCAACAACGATAGGCCGCCCGCAACAGCCGCAAACGCGTAGAGCATCAGCACCGCGCTTCGCTCGGAAAGACCGAGAGCCACAAGCCGATGCGAGGTGTGGTCACGGCCGCCCTGCGACGCTTTCCGCCCCCAGAGCTTTCGCAAAACGGTAACGAAGGTCGTGTCGAAGATCGGAACGAACAGGATCAAGACCGGCACGGCCAGGATCGGAACGACGCCGCGCGAACGGCCGCCGGTCTGGTTGACCAGGACCGAGGTCGATAGCAAAAAACCGACGAACATCGATCCGCAATCGCCCATAAAGATCGACGCGGGGTTGAAATTAAATATCAGAAATCCCAGCAGCGACCCGACAAACACCGAGATCAGAAGCAGCTCGGCCGGCTGGCCGCTCGAGCTGAAGCTGACGCCCAGCGAGATGGCAGCTATGGCCGAGATCCCGGCCGCGAGGCCGTCCATGTTGTCGAGCAGGTTGATCGCATTAGTGATACCAATTATCCAAAAGACCGTGATCCAGATATCTATCAACTCATATCCCGTCAACGGCATCTTGAGCCCCATGCCGACGACGAGCGACGCTCCTATCATCTGTCCGATCAGTTTCTGATACGGTTTGATGTGCAGGATGTCGTCAACAAGGCCGACGACGAACAGGACCGAACCTCCGGAAAGCACAATGATCGAGGGAAGCGTTTTTGGAACCAGCGCGGCGTACATTACGAGCGTCGCGACAAATATTGCGATGCCGCCCAGCATGGCGGTCGGCCGCGAATGCCAGCGGTCGGCCTTTGGCTTTGCGACAAAATTGTAACGGCGGGCAAAGAAGCGCACCACGACCGTCAGCACCGCGGCCAGCACGAGACTGGCGGCGGCGGCGGCGAAGGGATTGTTCCAGAATTCTGTCATCTGCTAGGATCCGTTCATTAGCTCTCGGTACAGATCTTTTATATCAGCGATCAATCTCTCTTTGCCGTATTTAGCACGAATAAGATCAGAGCCTTGCGACGCCATCTCAACGCGCGCGCGCCGACTTTCGATCAGATAGCTAAGCCCGCGGGCATAGTCTTCCGGGGCAAAGCCCTCAACACGAATGCCGCGCTCACATACCGCAAATCCGTTACAGATCTCGCGGACATCGCCAAGCAGACCGGGCACACCGCCAACCGCCGTTGAGATCACCGGCTTGCCCGCTGCCATCGCCTCTATCAGCGACAAGGGCGTACCCTCATTGAGCGAGGTGAGCGCAACAATATCAAGCCCATTATAAACACGCGCGATGTCCGTTCGATTACCTAAAAAGGCCAACCGCGACATAAGATCGAGGGTTTTGGCCTGTTGCTCAAGATCATTCCTCAAATTTCCGTCACCGACAATAACGAATTTTACATGTTCGTCGTCGCGAAACCGTGCAGCCACCTCAAGCAGCAGCGAAAGGTTTTTGATCTCGGTAAGGCGGCCGACAAAGCCGACGATGACGTCCTTATCCGCTGCGCCGATCTCGCGTCGAACCTCTTTACGCGCTGCCTCTGACGGCAGCAGCGGTCCGGTATCGACGCCAAGTGGAATGATCTGAAACTGCGCTCTCCGACCGACCCTGAACTCCGAATTTATCTCACTTAGCTGCTGTTCGGAAAGAACGATGATTTTGTTGGTAGCGATTCGCGCCAAGAGCCGCTCGATGGCGAGAAAGGTGTTCGTCTTAAAACGGCCGTAATAGCTGTGAAAAATGTGGCCGTGAAAGGTGTGGATGACTTTAACGCGGCGCGGCTTTCCGATGGGCGTTTTCCACGTCAGCCATCGGTAAAGAAATGCCGCGGTCCGTCCGACAGAGCCGGCCTTGGCGGTGTGAGTGTGCACCACGTCCGGTTTTTCGGCGACAAGCATTCGATACAGCTTAAAGGTCGAGATCAGGTCGCCCAGCGAGAGCTCGCGGCTCATCTCACGAAGATAGACTGGCCTCACGTCGGCCTCGTCTGCAAAATAGCTCATGTCGTCCTCGCCCGGAGGAACCGAACCGGCGATGAGGGTCGTTTCAAACTCGTCATCCCGAAGCGCCTGGGTCAGCCACACCACATGACGGGCCGGGCCGCCGACGTTGAGCCTGGCGATGATTCGGACGATCTTCATTGGGAAACGGTTGGTAGGCAGCCGCCAGACCTATCCGCGGCCCTTAGGTAAACCCGCAGGTGGCGGACGATACTACGAAGCGTGCGGGGAACTCGCGGCCGGCTGCCTTTTGACGTGCCCACTCGACTTAAGCGGACGCGCCAATTCTAATCCATTCTGTAAATTGTATCAGGGTCGTCTTCGTGTCGTATCTCATCGATCGGTTCACGTCGGCCGTCTCCCATATAAAGACGATTAGGGCAATTAATGACCATCCCGTCGACGGGCCCAATATTTTTGTAACAGTGTACGACGCCTTTCGGAATGATGACAGCGGCAGGCTTATCTTCGCCTACGCTGAGCGTCATCACATTGTTGAACGTCGACGATGTTGGCCGGTTGTCCCACAGCCGGAGCATAAAGACGGATGGTCCCAAAAAACAAAAAAGATCGGCCTGATCGATATGCTCGTGCGGGCCACGCTGAACGCCCGCTTTAGTAAACGAGATATATGACATCGCAGGGTGATATTCCGCGGCAATGTCATCGTGCCGGAATAGCTCGGCCAGCCATCCGCGGTCGTCGTTGAATTTCCTGATCGGATAGACGATCACATCGTTGATCTCGGTATTTGCAAAACTGAAGGTTTTGGTCTCGGTTTGGGACATCATCGTTTACAATTTGTTTGCTCCTGTATCGGCGATCAGATTTGAAGCTCGCAACAAACTCTCAAAGGTACCCGCGTCGGTCCACCATCCGTCAAGCTCGTTCCATGTCATTTCATTTCGCTCGATGTAATAGTTATTTACATCCGTTATCTCAAGCTCGCCGCGGTCGGACGGAACTAGTGTGCCGATCACGTCAAAAACTGTCGCGTCATAGAAGTAAATGCCGACCACCGCAAAATCCGACTTGGGCTCCTTCGGTTTTTCTTCGATGCGTGTGACGCGGTCGCCGTCGAGCTCCGGCACGCCGAAGCGTTCGGGATCGTGCACCTTCTTCAATAATATCTTCGCACCGTTGCCCCGCTCGCGGTAGGCATCGCACGCCGAACGGATATTTCCCTCAATGATATTATCGCCCAGCACAACGCAGATCGGCTGCTCGTCCGCGAAATGTTCGACGAGCGAGAGCGCGTCGGCAATTCCGCCCTCGCCTTCCTGATAGGCGTAGTTCAGATGCTTTAGGCCAACCTCCTTTCCATTGCCGAGCAGCCGAAGGAAATCGCCCGCAGAATTTCCGCCTGTGACGATCATAATGTCGTCGATGCCGGCATTGATGAGCGTCTTGATCGGATAGTAGATCATCGGCTGGTCATAGACCGGCAGCAGATGTTTATTTGTAACTTTTGTCAGCGGATAGAGCCTCGTGCCGAGACCACCTGCAAGGACAACACCCTTCATAAAATGTCTATCGCTGATCGATAAAACGCTTGAACCAAAGTTCCAGCATCAGCAGCGTCCAGATCTGAAACTGGTGATCACGCTCGCCGTTCGTGTGTTCCAAAACATATCGACGCATCACGTCCGGCTTGACGATGCCGCGGTTAAGCGACTCCTTGGCAAGCAGTATCTCTCGAACAAAATCCTTCATCCCCTCTCTGAACCATTTCCCGACCGGCACGCCAAACCCCATCTTCCGCCGATACACGACCTCGGGCGGGACAAGCTTCGCCGCGACTTTTTTCAGCAATGATTTTGTCTGAAATCTTTGCATCTTCAGATTTTCCGGCAGGCTCGCGGCAAACTCGATCACTTTATGATCCAGCAGCGGCGAACGCGCCTCCAGCGAGTTTGCCATTGACGCGATGTCGACCTTGACCAGCAGATCGTTCGGCAGATAGGTCATCATGTCGCTCAACAGCGTCGCATCCAGAACGCCGGAGCCGTTTGCCGTTACAAACCACTTGTCCAAAAACCGCACGGGGTTGTTTGACCCGACCGATGAAGCAAAATCCGCCGTGTAGAGGTCTTTTTTAGCTTGTCGATCGAATGTCGACATCCATCGAAAATATCGCTCTACTTTTGGCAAATTTGCTGCGCGAAAGAACCGTTTTGCGTCGCGCACGCGGCTTCGTTTCAGTTCCGATGTCGGAAACAGGTTTATCGGGCCTTCGACCAAAGCTCGTCTCAGAAGAGACGGCACCGTCTTGTATCTTTCGGCCACCAACATCGCCACATG